>JAICQA010000092.1 GCA_025929595.1 Xanthobacteraceae bacterium | reverse complement strand
GACGATTTCGGCGGATCGGTGCTCGATGCGCTCGGTCGCCGCGAAGTATGGGACCGCTCGATCGAGCGCACCTTCGAGGCGATCAGCCGTCTGCGCAACATCGAGATTTCGGAGATGAAGCTCGATCGCGACCTCGTACGCGACTGTCACAGCGACAAGCACAAACGCGATATCTGCGAGCACATCATCAAGCTCACCCACAGCTTCGGCGCCACCGCCGTCGGCGTCGGCATCGAACAGCAGGACGAGCTGAAGACGTTGCAGGATCTCGGCTGTGATGTCGGGCAGGGCTATCTCTTCGGCCGCCCGATGTCCGAGGAGCGCTTCCTGATGCTGCTCTGGGATCGCGGCGTACGCGGCAAGCAGAAGTCGGCGGCGGCGTAAGCTAGGTAGCGCGCTGTATAAGCTGCTTAATGCCGAACGCCAGGCTTTCCGCGCTCTCTCTCATAGGCCCAATAATCTCGTTCCCAAGCCTGATACTCTGCAGCGCTCGCCGGAAACCCGAGCAATCGAAGCTTGTTCGGCTCGGTACCGTCGCGGTGCGCTACGATAAAATAGTCTTGGGCACGCATCTTTGGCGTGTGCGGGAAGATATTTCGTTGTCCGGATCCAGGAGTGCCGAAGGATACGAGATACCGCTCTCCCACCGCAGTTTTTCCTTTAGCAACAAGTAGTATCTCGACCTCCGCTCCGAAAAGCGCTTCGGGAGGTGACGGTCGATCCCACGGATGCCGGCCACTTAGAGAGAACACTCCCATCACAATCCGGACTTTCGCAACCAGTATGTCTCGCGCATCGGCGTCAGATTTAAGCGCATCATTTGGGGGCGGTTGCGTCAGGAAATATTTGATCGCACCATCGCCAGTATTCACTTGGGAGCGACCTTCGCTGGTGCAAATGATAGTCGCCAAAAAACTTGACATGGCAAGGCGACCAATCAGACCGCCACAAAACGAGTGACGGCCTAAAACGTCACACATCAAGGCGATCAGGACCGCACCCTCACATAGCGCCCCGGCGCATCCTCGATGGCTTTCAGTTTGCCGCCGCCCGGCTGCCGCGCGGGCACGCGCCGATCGTCCTGCGACTCCAGCCATTCGAACCAGTCGGTCCACCACGAGCCCGCGTGCTCCTTGGCTTTCGCGAGCCAGTCCTCGAGCGAGCCCTTGGCGTTGCCGCCGGTCCAGTACTGATATTTCTGCTTGGCCGGATGGTTGACCACGCCCGCGATGTGGCCCGAGCCCGCCATCACGAAGCGCACCGGGCCACCGAAGAACTGCGAGCCGAGGAAGACGGAAATTGCCGGCGCGATGTGGTCCTCGCGCGTGGCGAGGTTATAGACCGGCACCTTCACTTTCTTCAGGTCGATCTTCACGCCCGCGATTTCCATCTTGCCCTGCGACAGCTTGTTGTCGAGGTAGCAGCTGCGCAGATAGAATGAGTGGTTCGCCGCGGGCAGCCGCGTGGAATCCGAATTCCAGTACAGCAGGTCGAACGGGAAGGGCGCCTTGCCGCGCATGTAGTTGTTCACGACATAAGGCCAGATGAGATCATTCGCACGCAGCATGTTGAACGCCATCGCCATCATGCCGGCGTCGAGATAGCCGATCTCCTGCATCTTGCGCTCAAGCTGCTTGAGCTGGTCTTCGTCCACGAACACTTTGAGATCGCCCGCGTGGCGGAAATCCACCTGCGTGGCGAGAAAGGTCGCCGACTGAACGCGACTCTTCTTCTTGGCGGCGAGCCAGCCCAGCGTTGTGGCGAGCAGCGTGCCGCCGACGCAATAGCCGACGAGATGCGCCTTCTTCTCGCCGGTGGCTTTCTCGACCTGATCGAGCGCGGTGAGCACACCGTCGCGCATGTAGTGCTCGAAGCCCTTGGCAGCGAGCGCGGCGTCGGGATTGACCCACGAGATCACGAACACCGACAGCCCCTGATCGACCGCCCACTTGATGTAGGATTTCTCCGGCGCCAGATCGAGCACATAGAATTTGTTGATCCACGGCGGCACGATCAGCAGCGGAACGGCCAGCACGTCCTTGGTCGTCGGCGCGTAGTGAAGAAGCTGGAACAACTCATTCTCGAAGATCACCTTGCCCGGCGTCGTCGCGAGATTTTTTCCGACTTCGAATTTGGTGGGATCGGTCTGGCGGATCTTCAGCGAGCCGCCGCCGGCCGCGATGTCTTCCGCGAGCATCGTCGCGCCGCGCACGAGATTTTCGGCGTTCGACTCGAACGTCTCGCGGATGAGCTGCGGGTTGGTCAGCACATAATTCGACGGCGAGATCGCGTTGGCGATCTGCTTCACATAGAAGTCCGCCTTGTGCCGCGTGTGCGGATCGATGCCGTCGGCCTCGCGCACCATGCGCTGCGCCCAGTCGGCGGTCACGAGATAGCTCTGCTTGAGCGCATCGAAGAACGGGTTGGCGGTCCAGTCCGGATCGGCGAAGCGCGCATCCCTGGCGTCGGGCCTGGCCGTTGGCGGCACCTGTTCGCCGGAAAGGCGCTTCACCGAATTCGACCACACATCGATATAGGCCCTCATCAGGCTCGACTGCGCTTCGAGCGAGCGCTGCGGATCGGCGAGCCAGTATTCCGCGACCTGGCCGAGCGTCTTGACGGCATCCGTGATCTGCTCGGCGACTTCGTCGGCCAACTGGCCTTCCTCGCGCGGCTTCAGGTAAGCCGAGAGCGCGCGGCTGCCTTCCTCAACCAGGCGGGCGAGGTTCTTGGCAAATGCCTCCGGGTCGGCCGGGCCGACCTTGCCGGAACCGTCTTCGGGCATGCCGTGCATCGAAACTCCAGCGCGGGCGGTATCGTGCTTTCGCTGATATCGTATCTGAACCGTGCTTCCGCCATATTAAGGCGCGATGGATTCAGCGGCCAGAACGCAACAGGAGCAACCGCTTGCGGCGAATTAACGAGCGTGCGCTGCAACAACATCGTCTGACGCCGTGGCTCGCTGCCGCGGCGGGTCTGCTCATGCTGACCGCCTGCGCGAACGAAGGAATCTGGCCGAAAGAGGAGTTGCCGGCCGCGCCGCCGGGGCCCCCGCTGCCGACGCCGAGCTTCCAGTCCCGCGACGCCGTCAGCGACGACGAGCGCGGCATGCTGACCGAGATCGAACGCGAGCAGCTCGAGGAGCGCCTCACCAGGCTCGCCAGGGACCGCGAAAAAGGCGTCGCCCGGCGCATCGACAGCTCGAAGAAATAAGGAAAATCCGCCCCTCTACGGCCACGGTTTTCGGTGCTATGGAAGCGCCGAAACGACGGGAATCCGCGCGATTCCCGGCCCGGGATCGAGATCATGCACGACTTTCATCGCATCAAGCGTCTTCCGCCCTACGTCTTCGAGAGCGTGAACCGCGTGAAGGCGGCCGCCCGCAACAAGGGCGTGGACGTGATCGACCTCGGCATGGGCAATCCGGACCTGCCGACGCCGCCGCACATCGTCGAGAAGCTGAAAGAGACGATCGGCAAGCCGCGCACCGACCGCTACTCGGCCTCGAAGGGCATTCCCGGTCTCCGCCGCGCGCAGGCCGCCTATTACGGCCGCCGCTTCGGCGTGAAGCTCAATCCCGATACGCAGGTCGTCGCGACGCTCGGCTCCAAGGAAGGCTTCGCCAACATGGCGCAGGCCATCACCGGGCCCGGCGACCTCGTGCTCGTGCCCAACCCGTCCTACCCGATCCACGCCTTCGGCTTTCTCATGGCAGAGGGCGCGATCCGCTCCGTGCCGTGCGAGCCGGGACCGGAATTTTTCCATGCGCTTGAGCGCGCGGTCATTCACTCGACGCCGAAGCCGATCGCGCTCGTGCTCTGCTATCCGTCGAACCCGACCGCCGTCGTCGCCGAGCTCGATTTCTATCGGGACGTGGTGGCGTTTGCGAAGAAGCACGATCTCATCGTGCTGTCCGATCTCGCCTACGCGGAGATTTACTTCGAAGACAACCCGCCGCCGTCGGTCCTGCAAATCCCCGGCGCGTTCGACGTCGCGGTGGAATTCACCTCGATGTCGAAGACCTACTCCATGCCCGGCTGGCGCATGGGCTTTGCGGTTGGCAACGAGCGGCTGATCTCGGCGCTCACGCGCGTGAAGTCGTATCTCGATTACGGCGCATTCACGCCGATCCAGGTCGCGGCGGCCGCGGCGCTGAACGGCCCGGACGACTGCATCGTGGAGATGCGCGCGACCTACAAGAAGCGCCGCGATGCGATGGTCGAAAGCTTCGCGCGGACGGGCTGGGACATCCCGGCGCCGCGCGCTTCGATGTTTGCCTGGGCGCCGATCCCCGAACGCTTCCGCGAACTTGGCAGCGTGAAATTCGCGGAGCTCCTGATCGAGAAGGCGGAAGTCGCGGTGTCGCCGGGCATAGGATTCGGCGAGCATGGCGACGGTTTCGTGCGCCTCGCGCTCGTCGAAAACGAGCAGCGCATTCGTCAGGCCGCGCGCAACATTAAGCGCTTCCTCGACAACGCCGACAAGCTTTTGCACAACGTCATTCCCCTCAAGGCGCGCGGCTGACGCGCGGCTTTTCCGGTATTGTCATGGTCGCGCCGCTCAGGGTGGGTCTTGCCGGTTTGGGCACGGTCGGTTCGGCCGTCGCCCGCATGCTGGTGGAGTCGCGCGATCAACTGGCCGAGCGTGCCGGGCGGCCGATCGACCTCGTAGCCTTCGCCGCGAAAGACCCGCCGCGCGATCCCAAGGTCGATGTCTCGAAGCTGAAAAAATTCGACAGCCCGTCGGCGCTCGCGACAGACGGCGGCATCGATGTTTTTGTCGAGCTCCTGGGTGGCGAGGGCGACCCGGCGAAGTCTTCGGTAGAGGCGGCCCTTGGCGCGGGCCGCGCCGTGGTGACCGCGAACAAGGCGTTGATCGCCAGGCACGGCAACGCGCTCGCCAAACTCGCGGAAAAATCCGGCGCGTCGTTTGCGTTCGAGGCGGCGGTCGCCGGCGGCATCCCGGTCGTGAAGACGCTGCGCGAGGGACTCGGCGGCGCCAAGGTCGGCCGGGTCTATGGCATCCTCAACGGCACCTGCAATTACATTCTCACCAAGATGCTGACCGAGCAGCGGTCGTTTGCCGACTGCCTGAAGGAAGCGCAGCGTCTTGGTTACGCGGAGGCCGATCCGACCTTCGACATCGGCGGCTTCGATACCGCGCACAAGATTGCCATTCTCACGAGCCTTGCCTTCGGCACCGAGATCGACGTGGAAGCGGTCCACGTCGAAGGCATCGAGACGATCACGCTCGCGGATCTTCAGGCCGCCGGCGAGCTTGGCTACAAGATCAAGCTGCTCGGCGTTGCGTCCCGCACCGACGCGGGCATCGAGCAACGCGTGCACCCGACGATGGTCCCGAAGGGCTCCGTCATCGGCGGCGTGGACGGCGTGCTGAACGCGGTCGCGATCGACTCCGACGCCATGGGCCTCGTGCTCGTCGGCCCCGGCGCGGGCGGTCCCGCGACTTCCGCGTCCGTTGTGGCCGATCTCGTCGATCTCGCTTGCGGGCGCACTTCGCCCGCGCTCGGCCGCGCGGCGGCGAGGCTCGCCAAGCCCACGCGGGCGCCGATCCAGCGCCACGAAGGCGGCTATTACATTCGGCTCGCGGCCCTCGACCGGCCCGGCACCATGGCGGCGATTGCGAAAGCGATGGCGGCCGAGAACATTTCGCTCGAATCCATTGTGCAGCGCCACGAGACCGCCCGCCCGCATGGCGGCGACGATCCGAAGAGTGCGGCGGGCCCCGCCACCGTCATCCTGATCACCTATGCTACCAACGAAGACGCGGTGCGTCGCGCGCTCGCGGTCATCGAGCGCGAAGGCGTGGTGGCCGAAGCGCCGCAACTGATCCGCATCGAAAAAAGCTGAAGGGGAAAAATCCGATGTCGTCGTCGATCACGGTTCAAGCCGGCCTGATGATCGAGCGTATTCTGTCGCTCGAGATCGTGCGCGTGACGGAGCGCGCGGCGGTATCGTCGGCGCGCCTGCGCGGCCGCGGCAACGAGAAGGCGGCGGACCAGGCGGCGGTCGACGCCATGCGGCGCGAGCTGAACAAGCTCCCGATCGACGGCACGGTCGTGATCGGCGAGGGCGAGCGCGACGAGGCGCCGATGCTCTTCATCGGCGAGACCGTCGGCAACAAGAAGGGCCCGAAGGTCGATATCGCCGTCGACCCGTTAGAGGGCACGACGCTCTGTGCCAAGGACATGCCGGGCGCGATCGCCGTTATGGCGATGGCCGAAGGTGGCACGTTGCTCAATGCGCCCGACGTTTACATGGAAAAGATCGCCATCGGTCCGGGCTATCCCGCCGGCACCGTCGACCTCGACGCGTCGATCGAGGACAACATCCGCGCGCTCGCAAAAGCCAAAGGCGTGAAGCCGGAAGAGATCACCGCGCTCATTCTCGACCGTCCGCGCCATGCCGACATGATCGCCGGTGTCCGCAGGATAGGCGCCGCGGTCCATCTCATCACCGACGGCGACGTGGCGGGCGTCATCCACACTACAGACCCGAAGAACACTGGCATCGACATCTACATGGGCATCGGCGGCGCGCCCGAGGGCGTGCTGGCGGCGGCCGCACTCCGCTGCATCGGGGGCCAGATGCAGGGCCGCCTCGTGCTCGACACCGATGAAAAGCGCGCCCGCGCCGCCAAGATGGGCGTGAAGGACCCGAAGAAGAAATACGACATGAAGGACATGGTGCGCGGCGACTGCCTCGTGGCGGCGACCGGCGTGACGACGGGCTCCATGCTGCGCGGCGTGCGCTTCGAGAAGGACCGCATCTACACGCACACCGTCGTCATGCGCTCGATCACCGGCACCGTGCGCTGGATCGAGGCCGAGCACCGGCAGCTTGAAAAATTTCATCTCGACTGAGCGACTAGTTCACCGTAACTCGAACGCGCAGGACGGAGCAGCCGGATCGGTCGCGGTCGCGACCGCAAAGCGTGGCGGCAAACTCATCCTGACCCGTGAAATTTGGATTGGATCGGTAGCCGGGGGAATTCGACGGTCTCATTTCCGCCTTCCCGTTTCTCGGCTGCTTGGAGATGTAGACGCGGTCGAAAACAGATGTTGCATTCGTCCGGACCAGGATGGCGCAGCCTTTGCCTCGCTCGACACTCATCGTCGTTTCGGTGTTCTGACCCCAGACGGTGTTAAAGGGACCGACGGAGCAAGCGTCCGCCTGCGAAGTGACGGCGAGGGCCAACGTTGCCCCCAAAATATAAGTGCGCATTGAAGCCCCCCGGTTGCTGACACAAGCTAAAGTAATGGTCGGGTTTGGAACAGCTGGGCAAATGCCAACAATGAATGCATTGACAGTGAAGCCGGTCGGCAAAAGCGAGCGCGCCGCGTGGGAGCCGCTGTGGCAGGGCTATCTGCGCTTCTATGAATCCTCGCAGACGCCGGAGGCGACCGACGTGCTCTGGCAGCGCCTGCACGACCCGCAGGAGCCGATGCACCTTCTCGGCGCCTACCGGGACGCCAGGCTGATCGGCATCGTCCAGTACTTGTATCATCGCTCCTGCTGGTCCGTCGGCGACTACTGCTACTTGCAGGATTTGTTCGTGTCGCCGGACATGCGCGGCGGGGGCACGGGCAAGGCGCTGATCGAGGCAGTCTATGACACGGCAAGGAAGGCGGGCGCGAGCCGCGTCTATTGGCACACCCACGAGACCAACGCCACGGCCCGCATCCTCTATGACAAGGTGGCCGACCGCTCCGGCTTCATCCAGTACCGGAAGATTTTCTGAGCGCGGTCGCCACTACGGATCGAGCCTGAACTTCCCGACGACGGTAAAGCCGAGCGGTGCGTCGAGGTCGGGCTTGAGGACCATGCCTTCGGCCGGCTCCAGGTCCTCGAAAGTCAGGCCCGCGATATTGGGTGCGTGAGAGACGAGCAGCATCGTGCCGGCGCCATGCCAGCTCGCGATCATGTCGCGCGCCGGGCGCAGCAGTCTTTCATCCTTCTCGAAATTGCCGATCAGCTGCTCGACCAGCGTGACATGCATCTTCCGTTCGTTGAGATAAGGCTGCGTCTCGAAGGCTCCGCCACCGACGATCGCGGCGGTTTCCTTGCAGCGGCAATATTGCGACGAGACCACTTTGGAAAGTCTGACGCCGTGCTCACGCAGCAACTCGCCCACCCTGCGCGCCTCGTCGCGGCCGGGATCGCTGAGATTGCGCTGCGTCGCGCAGTCGGCTGGCACCACAAGGTCGTCGTCGCGTCCGACCGTCGAACTGTGGCGCAGCAGCAGGACGTGCCCGCCGGCGGACAATGCCTGTAACGCCTGCTCGCGACCGGCGCCGTCCGCCGTCATCGTCCGAGTGAAGCCCGCGCTGGCGAGCACAATCAGGAACAGCGCCGGCAGTGCGATTGCCCGGAAGCGCGGATGCCGCGACGAAGCAATGCGCCATGGACGCGGAGATGCCCCGCGGCGCTCCAACAACATTTGCAACATGATGAGTAAGAAACGGCCAGGACGCGGGGAGGTTCACCGCCGATCGTAGCCGCGCATTTTGACGGTACAATTGCAGTCTGATTTTCCGGGTTCCCTCATCGCCGGGCTTGACACCGCAAGTCGGATTTATCCGACTTGCGGAGATTTTCGGTCCAGAACTCGGGCAAGCCCGAGTTCTGATGCGATCCAGAGCTCAACGATAGGCCCGAGAGATTTGCTGGATGCCCGGGTCAACCCCCGGATCAAGTCCGGCGGCGGGCATGAGGGGAGTGATAGCTTTTCAGCATGGGTGATTCCCGCCCCTTTCTCGGCGTCGCGAAATCCGTCACCGGCCGCATCTGGCGCGACCGGCTGGACGCGCGCATGGGCGCGGCGGCGCTCGCCATCGGTCAGCGTCACGGCCTGCCGGAACTGCTGTGCCGCGTGCTCGCGGCCCGTGGCGTGGAGCTGGAAGCGGTCGAGGGATTTCTCGATCCGACCGTGAAACGG
>JAICQA010000047.1 GCA_025929595.1 Xanthobacteraceae bacterium | reverse complement strand
GATTCCTCGGCCGCGCGATGCGATAGCTCGGAGCGCGCGAGCACGAGACCGGCGCAGAATGCGCCAAGGGCAAAGGAGACGTCGAAAATCAGCGCGGAGCCGAAAGCGATGCCGAGCGCGACCGCGAGCACCGAGAGCGTGAACAGTTCATGCGAACCTGTGCGCGCGGTCTGGCTGAGCAGCCACGGTACGACGCGCGGGCCGAAGATGAGAACGACGGCGCCGAAAATAACGACCTTGCCGAGCGTGATGGCGAGCGTGAGGACGAGCGGGGCTGAGTCGTCGGCGACCTTGCCGCCAAGCATGCCCGCCACGGCGGGCAGCATGACCAGCGCGAGAACCATGGCGAGGTCCTCGACGATCAGCCAGCCGACCGCGATACGGCCATTGGCCGACCCGAGCATGTTGCGCTCATCGAGTGCCTTCAGGAGCACCACGGTACTGGCGACGGAGAGCGAAAGGCCGAAGACGAGGCCGGCGCCGAGCGTCCACCCCCAGGCCATGGCGACCGCCGTGCCGATGGCGGTGGCGACAACGATCTGGCCGACCGCCCCGGGGATGGCGATGTTGCGGACGGCGAGGAGGTCGGCGGTCGAGAAGTGCAGGCCGACGCCGAACATCAGGAGGATGACGCCGATCTCGGACAGCTCATGAGCGAGATGCGCGTCGACCGCAACGCCCGGCGTATGCGGCCCAACCAGAATGCCGGCAACGAGGTAGCCGACGAGGGGCGGGAGATTGAGCTTGCTCGCGATGAAGCCGAGCGCGAAGGCCAGCACGAGGCCGAGCACGATCGTCACCAACAGCGGAAATTCGTGCTCCATGCTTTCCCCGCGGAAATCCGGCCCGCGCGAGCTCTGCCCGCGCCGGACATCGATTGCCACGCCCGCCGCCCCGCGGCAATCGGCAACCGCCTCGGTCGTTACTCTTCCTTAAAATGAAAAGCAGGTTTCATGCGGTGAAGACCTCGTCGGGCGCGGCTTGACAGGGCTTCCCGAATACCATCGATCTGCCCGCCGGGGATTTTGCATGACGGTTCGTGCCAGGCTCTGGTTCCTGCTGCTGGTCGGCGGGATGGTTATCGCGGCCGCCGTGGTCCGGCTGGCCGACCCGTTCGGCGTCCAGGCGCTGCGGCTGATTGCGTTCGATACCTACCAGCGGATTTCACCGCAACGGTACAATCCGGAATTGCCGGTGCGCGTTGTCGATATCGACGAAGTGTCGCTGGCTCGCTTCGGCCAATGGCCGTGGCCGCGCACGGTCATGCGCGATCTGCTGGACAAGCTCGGCGCAGCGGGTGCGGCCGTCGTCGCTTTCGACGTGCAATTTGCCGAAGCAGACCGGACGTCGCTTGAGCAGCTTGTTCGCAAGCTGCCGCCGGAAGAGGCGGGGCGCCTGGCCGATGTGGTCGTCGGCCGCCCGACGAACGATGAGGAATTCGCGGCCGCGCTCAAGCGGACGCCGAGTGTGCTGGCGACCGCCCTCAGCAGCACGTCAGGTGTGACCTTCGAGCCCAAGGCCGGCTTCGCCATAGCCGGCGACGATCCCCGTCCTTTCATCCCGAATTTTGCGGGCAGCGCGGGCAACCTCCCAATCCTCGAGCGGGCGGCGGCGGGTATCGGTTCGATCAACTGGATACCCGACCGCGATCAGGTATTGCGTCGCGTGGCGCTCGTTTATCGCTCCGGCGATGTGTTCGTGCCGACGCTGTTCGCGGAGGCGCTGCGCGTGGCGCAGGGAGCGTCGACCTTTGTGCTCAAGGCGTCAAATGCGAGCGGCGAGACTGCGTTCGGCCGGCAATCGGGACTCAATCACGTGCGGATCGGCGACGTTGAAGTGCCAACCGACGCGGACGGCGCGATCTGGCTCAAGTTCCGGCAATCGGAGCCCGCGAGCTTTATTTCCGCCGCGGACGTTCTTGCCGGCAAGGTGCCCGCGAGCGAAATCGAAGGGCGCATCATTCTCATCGGCTCGAGCGCGCCGGGGCTGCTCGACTTGCGCGCGACGCCGCTCGATGCCGCGCTGCCGGGGGTCGAGATCATCGCCCAGGCGATCGAGCACGTCGTGTCGGGTCACACGCTGACGCGGCCCGACTACGCGTTGGCGTTCGAGCAGTTCACGATCGTGGCCGTTGCCGCCTTCATCGCGCTCCTGCTCGCGAAATTCTCGGCGCCGGTCGCGGGTCTCCTCGGCATGTTGACAATCGGGAGCCTGCTCCTCGCCGGCTGGGCGGCCTTCGAGTATCTGGGACTGCTGTTCGACCCGCTCTATCCGGCGCTCTCGCTCCTGATCCTGCTCGCGGTCGCGACTTTCTACGTTTACCGGCAGGTCGAAATGCAGCGCACCGAAGTGCGGCGCGCGTTCAGCCGCTACGTGTCGCCGGACGTCGTCAGCGACATCATCGCCGATCCGAACAAGCTGAATTTGGGCGGCGAAGTGCGCGAGCTGACGCTCTTGTTCTGCGACGTGCGGAATTTCACGTCGATTTCGGAGAAGCTGACTGCCCAGGAGCTGACGCGCTTCATCAACGAGTTGCTTACGCCGCTGAGCGATACGATCCTGCGCAACCGCGGCACCATCGACAAATATATGGGCGACGCGATCATGGCATTCTGGAATGCTCCGCTCAGCGTGCCAAATCACGCGGCGGAAGCATGCCGCTCGGCGCTCGAAATGGCGGGGCGCATGCGCGAGCTGAACGAGCGCTGGCGAGCCGAAGCAACCGCCAACGGGCGGCCGTTCAAGGACGTGCGGATCGGAATCGGTCTCAACACCGGCAATTGCTGCGTCGGCAATCTTGGCTCGGTGCAGCGTTTCGACTATTCGGCGATCGGCGA
This sequence comes from Xanthobacteraceae bacterium, assembly GCA_025929595.1. Lineage (GTDB taxonomy): Bacteria > Pseudomonadota > Alphaproteobacteria > Rhizobiales > Xanthobacteraceae > JAUSIF01. Next base: position 9,340 of record JAICQA010000047.1, on the reverse strand, counting down.
CGAGGTGAATATTGCGTCGCGCTTCGAGGGGCTCGCGAAGGTCTATGGGATGACCGTCATCGTGGGCGAGGGGACCGTACGCAGCGTGCCGGAATTTGCTGCGCTGGAGCTCGATCTCGTGCGCGTCTCGGGCCGCGAGAAGCCGACCGCCATATTCACCTTCTGCAGCCTGCTCACTGACGATGAGGCCAAGACGATGCAGTTGCAGCGCGACCACGCCGAATTTCTGCGCGCCTATCGTGCGAACCGGTGGGACGAGGCGGAGGCGGCGATCACGCGTTGCCAGGCGCTCGGCCTGACCGGGCTCGATGCGTACTATGCGGTATTCCGCTCGCGCATCGCCGCCTACCATGTTACGCCGCCGCCGGCCGATTGGGGCGGCGTATTCACAGCCACTGAAAAATAGCCGGAAATCCGGTTGCGGATTTACGTCATGATACGGAAGATGCCCCGCGGCCAAACGGCAGGACAAGGGAATTAGCGGCGTGACGAAATCCATTCAGCTCGTGCTGGCGGCAATCCTGCTCCTGCAATTCAAGCATTTCATCGCCGATTTCGTCTTGCAGACGCCCTATCAGTTCCTGAACAAGGGCAGATACGGCCATCCCGGCGGCTTTATCCACGCCGGCATCCACGCGCTCGGCAGCATGCTGGCGTTCCTGGTGATCACGCCGACACTCGTGGCCGGTGTGGCGATCGTCGTGTGCGAATTCATCGCGCATTATCATATCGACTGGATGAAGGAGCGCACGACCCGCGTGAGGCAGTGGGTCTTTCCGCAGTCGGAATTCTGGTGGACCTTCGGCGCCGATCAGGCGGCGCATCAGGTCACGTATGTGGCGATCGCGGGTGTGCTGGCCTGGAGCGCGGGCCTTTAGACGCAGCCCGCGCCGCCGCTTCGCTCAGAAGCGCGAGATCAGCAGCATCGTTGCGATGTGGTTCTCGTAGTCGCGCACCGCGACCGTCGAGTCGTTGTTCTCGTACCGATACTGCACGCGCAAATCGTTCTGTTCGCCCGCGACCTTGTGGAAGATCACGGTTGCGTGCGGAGAAATCAGCACGTCGCGGCGGTTCACATTGAGGAGCGTCACGACGTCAAAGCCTGGCTCGTAGTCACGCTGGCTCGCCGAGATGCCGACTCCGAAAGACAGCCAGTCAAGCAGGCGCTTATAGGCGTCAATGCGCGCGCCATACTCGTTGTAACGGCCGGGCTGAATCTGTTCCTGCGGCACCAGAACGGAGAAGCTGAGGCCCCCGATGTCGCTCCAGCGATACCAGGGCGAGAACGACACGGTGGTGTTGGGGCCGAGCCAGTCGGCGAAGGAGAAACGGCCGACGATATCGGCATACATGCCGTCGGTCGAGGCGAAGCCGCCGTTATAATCGCGATAGCCGGCGCGCAGGCGGACGGTGTGAAACGCGCCCTCGAGGAAGCTCTCAAAGACGACGCTCGCGAGCGCTTCCTTGTAGAACATGCGGTGGTCGAAATAGGCGCCGCTGCCCCCGACCGCAGCGTGCATCGCGATCGTCGGCGTGATGTCGATCAGCGGGCCGGTATAGAGTCCGGCATGTCCGTAGCTCAGGTCGCCCTGATCGAAATAGATGTCGCCCGACAGCTGACCGACCGTGCGCCAGCGCATGCCGTTGCCGACGCCGCGTTCGTCTTTCATGCTGAGGCGCGCGATGAAGGTGCCGTCGTCGCGCTCGTTGGCGGCGACGCGGCGCGGATTCGTTTCATACGCAAAACCGAACTGCGTGTAGAACTGAGTTATGTCCGGCTGCAACATGCGGCGGATGCGTTGCAGCGCCATCATCACGCGCGGGTGGTTCGGGTCGTTCTGTGCGACGCGCTCATAGGCGGACAGCGCCTTGCGGATTTCGCCCCGCTGCTCCGCCAATTCGGCGTAGCGGAAATTCAGTTCGGAGTTCGTCGGGTCGCGCAGAATTTGCGCATAGAGGCGCCGCAGCTCGTCGGCGTTGGCCGTCGTCGCCAGCAACGACAGCACGAAACCGAGCGCAGCAAAGCTGAACAGACGACGGACGCGCACGCGAAGCCCCCTGGCCCGGCTTTTCGCGGGCCTTCTTCCTGTGGCCGGAACAATACGTTTCCGGCCTGTTAAAGCCAACTCGGCTGCCCAAAAGCTGTCGCAGCGATGCACAAGAGACACACTTTTTCGAAGCCCCATGTCCCGGTCCGTTACGGCCGCTTACCGGTCTTCCCGGCCGGCGCAACCGCGGCAGGGGCCGTTTTTCCGTCCTTTTTCTCTTCCGCGGCGCCGCCGTCCGTATCGTCTTCGTTCTCGTCCTCGGCCCCTTCCCGGATGACGAAACAGGCCCAATACAGCTCCCGCGGCAACTTCTTGTCGGTCGCGCATTCGTGGAACGGCATAAGGTCCTGTTCGCTTCGGTAGTAGGTGTAGGGGCCGATCAGGTAGCGGCTAGAGCCGTCTTCCGAGCCGCCGTGCCGGTCGATGCGGCCGGCTTGGGTAGGGTCCGCGGCAATGATCGCCTCACGCAGTTCGTCGCCCTTGATGAAATTGTCGGGCAACTGGTCGAAGGGACCATCGAAGGCGTTGTTCACGCTGCTGTTCGCCTCGAAGACGCCGATCAGGATTTTCCGCTTCAGCCGGTGCTCGTCGTAGAACGCATAGCCGGTACGGCGTCCGATCAAAATTCGATTGGTGAATTGCGCGGGGAACAGCTCGTCCGCGACCGGCACGGTCTCGTCCAGCACGTAGTGAAAAATCCTCAGCTTGCGGTTGAAGACGAGAAAGAAGCGAATGCCGGACTCGTCGAATACCGGGCCGAGATACTGATCGTCCGGTCCGAGGGCGGTCTTGGGCGGCACGACCTTTGAGAGGTCGTTCAACTGGAAGATGACACTGCGGCTCCCGAGGGTGACGCGATAGCGCAGCGGTTCGATTCGCTCGACGGCGACGCCGTCCTCCTTGCCGAAGACGCGATACGTGATGGCGTCATCTTTCACCCATTCGGTGAGCTCCACGAAATAGGCGAAGTGCAGCTTGCCCTCGTCACGGTCCTTGGCGTCGAGGCGAATGTTGCCCGCGTAGCGCGTGCCGCGATGATGGAAATAGAAGTAGTAGTAGTTCTCGGTCGGATAGACATTCACCCGATCGGGAATGCTTTCGAGGATGAAGGCGAGCATCGCCTTGGGGTCGTCGAGCGGGACCGAGGTCGGCCGCGTCAGCTCGTCGATATATTGCTCGTTCGTGTAGACGCGCGGGCGGTCGGCTGCGGAGGCGGCAAGCGGCATCGCCGCCGACAGGATGGCGGCGGCGATGGACAGAAAGCGATGCGGCCGAAGCGCGTTTGCAACCATGAGGCTGATTCGATCTATTTGACGACACCCTCGATCTCAGCCTTGGGCTTCACCGGCTTGGACGTTTGGATCTTCTTCTCAACGCTTGGCGCCGCTCTTGGTTGCTCCACTTTTTTCTCGACCTTCGACGGCGTCACGACCTTCGGCAGCGGCTGTATCTTGACCTTGTTGTCTTTCACCGCCGACGGGCCCGGATCGTGGGCCGGCGTCACCTTCACCTTCTTGTCGATCGCACTTTTCGCCGGCGTGTGGACCGGCTTCGGCTCGATCTTGACGTCCTTGTCGAGCGCGCTCTTGGCCGGTGTATGGATCGGCTTCGGCTGGACCTTGATGTCCTTGTCGAGTGCACTCTTCGCCGGCGTGTGAATGGGCTTCGGCAGAACCTTGATGTCTTTGTCGAGCGCGCTCTTGGCCGGCGTGTGGATGGGCTTCGGCTGGACCTTGATGTCCTTGTCGAGCGCGCTCTTCACCGGCGTGTGAATAGGCTTGGGTAGTTTAACGTCCTTGTCGAGCGCGCTTTTCGCGATCGTGTGCACCGGCTTCGGCTCGGGAATCTTGATGCCCTTGTCCGCCGCGCTCTTGGCGAGCGTGTGGATCGGCTTCGGATCGGGGATCTTGATGTCCTTGTCGAGCGCGCTCTTCAAAATCGAGTGCTTCGGCGGAATCTTGATGTCCTTATCCTTGGCGCTCTTGGCGAGCGTGTGGACCGGCTTGGGATCGGGAATTTTGATCTTGTCGTTCAGGCTCTGCTTGATGTTGTGCGAACCGAACTGTTTGTGGCTAGCCGCCAGGATGTGGATCTTGGAAGCCTTCGCGAAGTGACTCTTCACGAGTGCATGCGAGCCAAGCTTGTTGTGCGTCGCCTTGGTGCTGTGCGAGCCGTATTTGTCGTGGCTCCATTTCAGATTGTGCGACGCGTAGTGGTGGTGGCTCCAATACTGGTTGTGGGAGCCGTAACGCAGATGACTCATGGCCGGCCAATGCGAGGCGAAGCGATAATGGCTCTGCTGCTGGCCGTGCGAGCCATAGCGGGCATGGCTGAAGTTTGCGTCATGCGCGGGGTCTGCAATCAGCACCGGCGGTGCCGCAGGCAGCGGGTAAGCGACCTTCGCAACCGGCACGGCGGGCTGCTGGAAGATGGCGATGTCGCCGACCGTGCTCGTATCGTTGCGGACAAGTTCATCCGCGACCGGTGTTCCATTCGCCGCCAGATTGATGTTGATGTCGATCAGGTAAGACTCGTCCGGGCCGACGGCGGAGGTGTGACCCGACGCGGTCTGTTGTTCGGGCGCGAGGCCATAGGCCGAAGCGGGCGCCACTTCGTCATAGAAGTCCTCGCGTACGCCCTGAATGCCGTGCACCTCGGAATCATCGCCGGTCTGTTCCTGGCCAGCCGCCGGCAGATTGCAGGGACCGTCGGGAGAGCAAAGCGCGTCGCCGCTGAGCCAGACAAAGTTGTCGGGACGCGACGCATTGACGGACCAGCGATTGTTGTAGCCCAGCCCAAAGGAAGCGCCACCCGCGCTGTTGGCCCGCATGCGCGGCTCGCCCTCGTTCATACGGTCGTAGAAGCCGACTTCGTAGCGGCCTATCGGACGCCAGACGCCGTCGTCGTGCAACTCGTAGCGGATCACTCGTGCTTCGTGCGGCGTGGCAAAGGGGTTCTGCTCGCCGAGCCCGGCGTTCTTCATGCCGCCGCGTTCGGCAACGAGCATCAGCGGCAGGCCGGGTGTCGCGGGGAAAGCGATGTCGCTCACGGGCTGGCTGAAGCCGGCGCGCGCGATGTCCTCCGTGCCGACGAAAAAGTCCGGCAGCAGAAACTCGCGGCGGACGCTTGCGAGATCGAAAGAGCCGTTTGGTGCGATGCCGACCGACCATACGGCGTTGCGCTTTTCCGCGTCGCCCAGCGCAAGCCAACCTTCGGGATCGAAATCGGGGCTCGACCAGGTTGAATAGAAGAGGCGCACTTCGTTGCTGGCGCTGTTGCGCCACACGCCGATGCCCCATACCCGGCGGCCATTGGGAGCAAGGTTCCAGCATTCGGGTGTGTTGTCGAAGCGGCCGGCCGCGCAGTCGGATACGCGAGCACGCGACGACGCGTTGAAGGCGACGGGCGGGAGGGACGCCTTCTGGCCCGTCGCGGTGTCATGGAAGCTCGTGCGGCCGCGCGCGCCGTGATCATAGGTACCGAGATCGGCGCCGTCGGTGGCGCGGATGCGGTGGATCATGCCGGTCTCCATGTCGGTGACATAGAGCTGACGGTTCCAGCGGTCATAAGCGACGTTGCCGAGGGCCGCACCGCTGTTCGGGCGGCCGTTCAGCGTCACCTGCGCGAAAGCTTGCGGGCGATGGTCCGTGGCGGGGCCGAGCCTGTAAATCGTGCCGGGGCCGCCGTTGGCGCCCCACATGCCGGGCTGCCATTGCGCGCCGTCGGGTGAACGATGCAGACCGAATGCCGCGCTCGCGGCAAGGTACACGTTCGCGTTCTCATCGAGCGTGACACCGAAGACCTGGCCGACTTCGGCCGCGGTGACGAAGGAGCGCTGCGGTTCGCTGATCCAGTGTTGACCCTGCGGCGGCTGGTTCGGGTTGCGAAGGTCGATGACGCTGCCGACCACGCCGCCCGGATTGATAACGGGGATCTGCGCTCCGCCGGGTCCGGCGATGTTGGTTGTGCCCGAGAAACGCGTCACGAAAGCTTCGCCGGCGCGCATGGGCGTCGCCTGTTGCGCAAGGAGCGGCGCCGCGTGCAGCGCTGCCGCTGCGACACCGAGCATGAGCGCGCGCGATGCGCTCGATATGCGCGCGCGCGAGTTGACCATCCGAACCGCAATTCGAAAGCCGAAGGGGAGCATTTTTGTTTTCCGATGAAAGGGGCCGATCGCCGAAGCCAGGGACAGCATAACGACCGTCCCCAGCGTACGATAGGATTCAGTCGGGACGGCTGAACCCATCATGAATGACGGCGGCCGAATTGTTCGTGATTGGCGTCACACGAAAAATCCAGCATTGGCGCGGTTTTGGTGGGCATCCCACCGTTCGCCTTACGGACCTGATCGCTGCCGTCGGATTTGCGCCATACCTCCCGGACGTGCGATCAAACGGGCTGAAGCAACAATAAAACGGCATACGCGCCGCGGTCATGTCAGCAGGGGGAAGGTATGCGCATCGACGCCTATAATCACTTTTTTCCGAAGAAATATTTCGAGCGGATGATTGAGGTAGCCGGCGGCCACAAGGACATCGGCAAGCGGGTGCGCGGCATTCCGGCGATTCACGACCTCGATGAGCGCTTTCGCTCGATGGACCCGTTCGACGATTACAAGCAGATCATCTCGATCGCGCTGCCGCCGCCGGAAGAATACGCCAAGCCCGAGCAGACGGAAGAGCTGTGCCAGATCGCGAACGATGGCATGGCCGAGCTTTGCCAGAAATATCCGGATCGCTTCGCGGGCTTTGTCGCGCAGGCGCCGCTGCTCGCGAAAGACGGCGGCGTGCGCGAGATCGAGCGCGCGTTGAAGCAACTGGGTGCGGCCGGCATGCAGATCAACACGAATGTCAATGGCAAGCCGCTCGACCGGCCCGAGTTCGAGGCGTTCTGGGCCGCGATGGACAAGAACGGCATGCCGGTGTGGGTGCATCCGACGCGCGGTGCGAATCTCCCCGACTATATCGACGAGAAGAAGTCGCTTTATGAGATCTGGTGGACGTTCGGCTGGCCGTACGAGACGAGCGCCTTCATGGCGCGGCTGGTGTTCTCGAAGACGCTCGACAAATATCCGAATCTCAAAGTGATCGCGCACCACCTCGGCGCGATGGTGCCGTACTTCGAGGGCCGCGTCGGCCCGGGCTGGGACCAGCTCGGCTCGCGCACGACGGACGAGGATTATGTCTCGCTGCGCAAGAGCTTGAAGAAGCGGCCGCTCGACTACTTCAAGGATTTCTATGCCGATAGCGCGGTGTTCGGCTCCAAGCCCGCGACGGAGTGCGGCCTTGCCTTCTACGGCGTCGATCACGTGGTGTTTGCGTCGGACAGCCCGTTCGATCCGGAGAAGGGGCCGGGCTACATCCGCGACACGATCAAGATCATCGACTCGCTCGATCTGTCGAAAGAGGATCGCGAGAAGATCTATTACAAGAATATCGAGAAGCTGACGGGCAAGAAGTTCGTTAAATGACGCCAAAGGCGTCATCCCCGGCGCGGCGCCGCACGAAGTGGTGCGCCGCAGACCCGGGATCGTTTGCAACCTGTTGAGAACGGTCCCGGATCGCCGCCTGCGGCGGCGTCCGGGACGACTAATAGGGCGTGATCACGTTCACGAGCGCCTGGCGCTTTTCCTTCATCACCGCATCGCGGGCGCGGGCGAGAACGGCGGGCACTTCTTTCGGATCAGAGACGCGTTCGCCGAAGCCGCCCTGCGCGCGCACGAACTCCTCGTAGGGCGGGCTCGGGTCGAGATCGGCGAGGAAGCGGCCGTCGTCTTCGCCTGCGACACCTTCCTTGAACATCGAGAGCGTCGCGCGGCGCACGGCGCCGTAGCGGCTGTTATTGAATATGATCGTGAGCACGGGCAGTTCGTGCTTCATGCCGACCCAGTGGCTCACCGTTGGGTTCGTAAACATGTAGGTGCCGTCGCCCAGCGTCGCGACGACGAGCTTTTCGGGGGCGGCGAGCTTTGCACCCAGCGCCGCACCAAGGCCCCAGCCCAGGCCGCCCGACGTGCTGGTGCCGAAATAGGTACCCGGCTTCTCGCGCGGGCAATGGTCGAGTGAGAGCGGATATTCGTTGAAGATCACGGCCTCGTCGCATGCCATATCGGCGATGCATTTGCTCAAATACGGCACCGTGATCTTGTCGCCGGCGCTTTCGGCGGCCCTTGCCGCCTTGACGCGGCGTTCGTTGCCGCGTGCCGTTAGTTGCTTGCGGCGGGCGTCGATTTTTGAAGCTTCCGGCTTTGCCCTGGCGACGGCGGCATCGAGCGCCCGGAGGGCATTCGACGCCTCGCTGACGATCGAGAGGTCGCTTCTGAAGCTGCGGATCGGGTAGCGGACAAAGGCCGGGTCCTCGCCGATATGCGCAACCTTGCAGGTCTCATGCAGCGTGTGTTCGGCGGGAATCCACGGCACTTCGGATTCAAGCGCGATCACAAGGTCGGCGTCTGCGAAGAATGCGCCCGGCTCGTAGCCCTGATGCATCGGATGGCTGTGCGGCAGATTGAGATAGCGCGAGAAATAGGAAACGACCGGGATAGCCCAGCGTTCGGCGAAGGCGCCGAGCGTTCCGACCGCCGCCGCGCTGCGGCCCGAAGCGGCGGTGATGAGCACCGGGCGCTCTGCTCCGGCGATCCACGCCGCGAGCGTTTCGATGGAAGCGGCATCGGGCGAAGGTGCGGCGGGCCGCGCCTGCGGCCGGGCGGGCTCGATCGGGCCATCGACGGGTGCCGCCAGCGGCTCGCGCGGCAGCGTGAGATAGACCGGACCCTGCGGCGAGGTCATCGCCACTTCAAACGCGCGCGCGACTACGTCTGCGATCTGGGACGGCACGCGCAGCTCGTAATCCCATTTCACGAATTCGCGCACCATGCCGGCCTGGTCGAACATCTCCTGGCCCCAGTGAATCTGGCGCAGGCGCGAACCGAATTGTCCGCTCTCCGTGATCGGACTGCGGCCGGCGGCGAGCAGGAAGGGCGCGCGCTCGCGCGATAGATTGGCGAGATTATTGATGGTGTTCGCGGTGCCCACGTTGACATGCACCATGACCGCCTGCGGGCGGCCGTTCATGAGATAGGCGCCGTGCGCCATGGCGACGGCGAGATTCTCGTGCGGGACGAGCACCGGCAGCGGGACCGGACGATTGGTCTTCTTCGCGCGCTCGAAGGCTTCGACGATCGGCGGAAAATCGGTGCCGGGATTGGCGAAGAAATAATCGACGCCGTGCGCGGCGAGCGCGGAAAGGAACACATCGCCCGCCATCGGCGTGCGGGCGGCGTCGCGCTTCGG
>JAICQA010000385.1 GCA_025929595.1 Xanthobacteraceae bacterium | reverse complement strand
TTTGTAAGGCGTCCGAACGCTCAGACGGCCGAGAGATTGGTCGCGGCGGTCTTGCCGCGCTCCGTGGTGATCTCGAAGTTCACCTTCTGGCCTTCGTTCAGGGTGTACATGCCAGCACGCTCGACGGCGCTGACATGGACGAACACGTCCTTGCCGCCATCATCCGGCTGAATGAAACCAAAACCCTTCTGCGCGTTGAACCACTTTACGGTACCGGTAGCCATCTCAGTCTTCCTTTCGACGCACGCTCTAGTGCGGTCTCTCCGCGCGACCATCGCGCGGTTCGTACAAGCCTTGGTCTGGGGATCCTCGTAGCGCAGCACCCAAACGGTGAGCGTGGTCGCAGGTGTAGCCAAAACCTTGGTTGCGACGCGGAACAGACTCCATTTTTGTGGCAAGGTCAAGACAGCGCGAACGTTGCCGTTGCTGCTCCGCTGCGCAGTCGCGCGCCCAACAATTCAATTAAATTGCGGCACGCGGTATGTTCGTGCCTTCGCATTGCGCGAACTTGGCAAGAAGAAATTAACGAGATCGCCCGCGAAAAGGTTTCGTCCGGAAAATTTATTTTTGAGCCGATCGCGGGCAATTACACCGCCCTCGCCGCTTCCCGGCCGGCGACCCGGCCTGAAAAGATGCACCCGCCGAGAAACGTCCCTTCGAGCGCACGATAGCCGTGCACGCCGCCGCCGCCGAAGCCGGCGACCTCACCCGCCGCATAGAGGCCCGGCAGCGGCGCACCGCCTTCCGCGAGCACGCGCGATTGCAAGTCGGTCTCGAGCCCGCCCAGCGTCTTGCGCGTCAGCACCCAGAGCCGCACCGCGATCAGCGGCCCGGCCTTCGGATCGGTCAGCTTATGCGGCTTCGCCACGCGAATAAGCCGGTCGCCGATATAGGCGCGCGCCTGCCGCATCGCCGCGATCTGCGCATCCTTGCCGAACTTGTTGTCGAGGTCGCGGTCGCGCGCCGCCACTTCGCGCTCGACGATCGCCGCATCAACGAGATTTTTCTGCGTCAGCCCGTTCATCTTCGAGACAAGTTCGGACACGGAGTTCGCGACGACAAAGTCCTTCCCCGCCTGAACGAATTTCTGCACCGGTGTCAGCGTCTTGCCGCGTCCGCGCCGCAGCACGCCCAGAACGCTCTTGCCGGTGAGATCAGGGTTTTGCTCCGAGCCCGAGAGCGCAAATTCGCGGCCGATGATGCGCTCGTTCAGCAGGAACCACGAATGATCGTGGCCGCTGCGCAAAATCGCTTCCAGCGCACCCAGCGCGTCGAAGCCGGGATAGAGCGGGACCGGCAGGCGTCTGCCGGTGGCGTCGAGCCAGAGCGGCGACGGGCCGGAGAGAATACGGATGCCGTGCAGCGGCCAGATCGGCGCGTAATTGTCGATGCCTTCGGGGTAGTGCCACATGCGGTCGGAATTGATCAGCCGCCCGCCCGCGCCCGCCACGATCCCCTGCATCAAACCGTCGACGTGATGCGGCACGCCCGAGAGCATTCGCGCGGGCGCCGACCCCATGCGCTTCGGCCATTGCTTGCGGACAAGCTCGTGATTGCCGCCGATGCCGCCCGAGGTGACGATCACCGCCTGCGCCTTCAGTGAAAAATTGCTCGTGACCTTGCGCGAGCTTTGTTGCCCGCGCTCCGTACTCGACGTTTCAAGGACTTCTCCCTCAACCCCGTCGATCCTGCCCGCGCTCTTCGACAGCCCCGTCACGCGATGGCGGAAGCGCAGCGAAATCTTCCCGGCCTTCTCTGCCTCGCGCACGCGCCGCACAAACGGCTCGATCACCGAAGGTCCGGTGCCCCACGTGATGTGAAAGCGCGGCGCCGAGTTGCCGTGACCGGTCGCGAGATAGCCGCCTCGTTCGGCCCAGCCGACGACCGGAAACCAACGCATGCCCTGCGCATGCAGCCACGACCGCTTCTCGCCCGCGGCGAAGTCGACATAGGCCTCCGCCCAGCGGCGCGGCCAGTGATCTTCTTCACGGTCGAAGCCCGCCGCGCCAAGCCAGTCCTGCATCGCAAGCTCACGTGAATCGCGGATGCCGAGACGTCGTTGCTCGGGCGAATCGACGAACATCAAGCCACCGAACGACCAGAACGCCTGCCCGCCGAGCGATTGCTCCGGCTCCTGGTCGAGCACAATGGCGCGCTTGCCCGCGTCGGCGACTTCCGCGGCGGCGACGAGCCCGGCGAGTCCGCCGCCGACAATAATCACGTCCGCGTCCATCATCCGCCCCCGCTCTGCCCCTCGATCCATGCCGTCAGATCGCCGAGCACGCGCGCCCGGTCGGGCTCGCGCTCGTTGAACACCTCATGATAGAAGCCGTCGTACCAATGCATCGTGCCGACGCCGGGCGGCAGCGCCTCGAAGAAGGCGCGCGCGCCGTGCGGATCGACCAGATAGTCCTCGCCGGCGACGAGCAGGAGCGTCGGCACCTTGACCTTGCCCGCGTCACGCCGCGCTTGCGCGCCAGCCTTCAGGATGAACGAGATCAAGCGA
>JAICQA010000431.1 GCA_025929595.1 Xanthobacteraceae bacterium | reverse complement strand
GTCAGAAGATCGAAGCGACGCTTGCCGCCCATACCAGGGGAGCGGCCGAATGAGCGCGAACGGAATCCGTCATTTTCTCGATCTTGCCGACCTTCCCGCCAGGGACCTGCGCAAGATCATCGACCTGTCGCGCGACCTGAAGAAGCGCACCGGCGGCGGCTCCGTGCGCCCGTTCGACGGCGCGACGCTCGCCATGATCTTCGACAAGCCGTCCACCCGCACCCGCGTCTCGTTCGATGTCGCCATGCGCCAGCTCGGCGGCGAAGCAATCATGCTGACAGGCAGCGAAATGCAGCTCGGCCGCGGCGAGACCATCGCCGACACGGCCCGCGTGCTTTCGCGTTACGTCGACTGCATCATGATCCGCATCCTGGATCACAAGAAGCTGGTGGAGTTCGCCAAGAACGCCACCGTGCCGGTCATCAGCGGGCTCACGAAGGTCTCGCATCCCTGTCAGGTGATGGCCGACGTGCTCACGTTCGAGGAAAAGAAAGGCCCGATCCGCGGCAAGACCGTGGCGTGGACGGGCGACGCCAATAACGTGCTGACCTCGTGGGTGCATGCCGCCGCGCGTTTCGATTTCGCGCTGAAAGTGGCGACACCCAGGGGCTTCTCGCCGCGTCCCGCGCTGCGCGAATGGGCCAGGCGCGAAGGCGCCGCCGTCTCCTTCCTGCGCGACCCCGAGGAAGCGGTGGACGCCGCCGACTGCATCGTCACCGACACGTGGGTGTCGATGGGCGACAAGGAGGCGAAAAAGCGCCACAACATCTTCAAGCCGTATCAGGTCAATCGCGGCCTCTTGAAGCTCGCCAAGCGCGACGCCATCTTCATGCATTGTCTGCCGGCACATCGCGGCGAGGAGGTCACCGACGAGGTGATCGACGGCCCGCAGTCGGTGGTCTTCGACGAGGCCGAAAACCGGCTCCATGCGCAGAAGGGAATTCTCGCCTGGTGCCTTGAAGCATGACCAGAGACGGCGCAAATTCGCGCCGGCGAGAGTTCCAATGAACATCCGGGTTCCCGAGCGGCGTCCCAGCGACCAGACGCCGGACGACAGCGTACAGGCCTTCCAGGTGGACGCACTCGACGTGCGCGGCCGCGTGGCGCGCCTCGGACCGGTCATCGACGGACTGCTGGCCCATCACGATTATCCGGCGCCCGTAGCACGCCTCGTCGCGGAAGCGGCGACGCTGGCCGTGCTGCTCGGGTCGACCCTGAAGGACATCGGCCGCTTTACGCTCCAGACCCAGACCGACGGTCCGGTGGACATGATCGTGGTCGACATCTCCTCGCCCGATCGCGTGCGCGCTTACGCGCGCTACAACGAAGAACGGCTGGCGGCGTTGAACGGCGGCGCGGCCAAGTCCGGAGCGTTGCTCGGCCGCGGTCATCTCGCCATGACGATCGAGCCCGGCGGAGACCAGAACCGGTATCAGGGCATTGTGGCGCTCGAAGGCGAGTCGCTTGAAGAGGCAGCGCATCGCTACTTCGCGCAGTCCGAGCAAATTCCGACGCGGCTGCGGCTGGCGGTCGGCGAGGAAATGCATGCGGGCGAGGAGAAGCCCACCTGGCGCGCGGGCGCGCTGCTCGTGCAATTCCTGCCGAAGGAAACCGAGCGCGCGATCCAGGCCGATCTCGACCCCGGCGACGCGCCGGAGGACTTCGAGCCGCACGAGATCGACGAGGACGACGCCTGGATCGAGGCGCAGTCGCTGGCTGAGACCGTTGAGGACCACGAGCTGCTCGATCCGACATTGTCGAGCGAGCGGCTGCTGTGGCGGCTGTTCAACGAGCGCGGCGTGCGCGTTTTCGACACGCTGAGCGTGACGGCGCAATGCAGTTGCTCGCGCGAGCGCGTGGCCTCGGTGCTGAAAAGCTTCCCGCAGGAGGAGCGCGACAGCATGGCCGAGGATGGCCGCGTGGCGGTGACCTGCGAATTCTGCGGACGGCTCTATGAGTTCG
>JAICQA010000393.1 GCA_025929595.1 Xanthobacteraceae bacterium | reverse complement strand
CTTGAGACGGACCTTCAGGAGCTTCTCGTCGGGCAGCCTTGCCCAAGCGAACCGTCCTGCCATGCGCCGGTCCCGCTTTCAGGGGAGGACTAGAATCCGGCGGCGCGCCCGCCGGACCTCACGCGCGATTCATGCGCGAGGACATTTAACGCAAAGACAACGCCGATGGTAAGGGCGGGGTTGCGTCACCCGTCGTCTCGGACGGCCGCGAAGCGGTCGATCCGGGACCGTTCTCAGCCAGTCTCGGAACGGTCCCGGCTCTCGAGCTTCGCCCTCGGCCGGGACGACGGTTCAACGGGGCCGCGTCGCGATGACTTCATCCAGCAGCCGATAGAGATCGCGCAGCTTCGCCGCGCCGATTTCGCGCTCCATGGCGGCGTAGATTTCTTCCGATTCCGGCGCGACCGAGCGGAAGGTGGCGCGGCCCTTCGCGGTGATCGAGACTACGACGCGGCGCTGGTCTTTCTTGTGGTTCTCGCGGCGAATGAGGCCGAGGCGCGCGAGCTTCGGCAGCATGCGCGAGAGGCTCGCGGCGTGGATCTGGCATTCGGCGGCGAGCGCGCCGATCTCGAGCTCGCCCGCGTCCACGAGCGCGCGCAGGATGCGCCACTGCTGCTCGCTGAAGCCGTGGCTCGCGAGATGCGGGCGGAAGCGGCGCATGACGGCTTCCCGCGCACGCATCAGCTGCATGGGCAGGGAGCGCGAGAACGGGCGCATGATACGGGAAGGCTCGATACGTGAAGACTTGGCGGAGCCGTTCTTCTTCGATTTTCCGCTGCCGTTTTTCATAACCCTAACCAATTCCCTCATTGCCGGGCTTGACCCGGCAATCCAGGACAACTTGCGCCTGCGCCCTTGTCTTCTGGATGCCCGGGTCGAGCCCGGGCATGAGGGAGAATAAAATGCGATGCATCGAACTCATCTCGGCTCGTCTTCGACCTGGTTGCGCAGCAGCCCGATCCCCGGCACCTCGACTTCCACCGTGTCGCCCGGCACGAGCCAGCGCGGCGGATCGAAGCGCGCGCCGGCGCCCGTCGGCGTGCCGGTCACGATCACGTCGCCGGGCTTCAAGGTGGCGAAAGTCGAGATGTAATTGAGCTGGTAGGCGAAGTCGAAAATCATGTTCGCGGTCGTGTCGTGCTGGCGCACCTCGCCGTTGACGCGCGTCGTGATCTCGAACGGACGCGCGAAATCGAATTCGTCGGCGGTGACGAGGAACGGCCCGACGCTGCCCGAGGCGTCGAAATTCTTGCCCTGCGTCGTGTTGAACTTGGCATGGCGCACCCAGTCGCGGATCGTACCTTCGTTGCAGAGGGTCAGCCCCGCGATGTGCTCAAACGCGCGTTCGCGCGGAATGCGGCGGCCTTCCTTGCCGACGACGATGACGATCTCGCCCTCGTAGTCGAGCTGCGGGCTTTCCGGCGGACGCAGGATCGGCTGGCCGTGACCGACGAGCGAGTTCGGCGCGCGGCAGAAGAGGCTAGGATATTTCTGCTCGTCCGAGTTGTCCTTGTACTCGGCGTTCCTGTTCGCGAAATTCACGCCGACGCAGATGATCTTCTCGGGCGTGCGCACGGGCGGCAGGAGCGTCACGTCTTTCAGCGCGACATCCGCCTTGCCGTTCGCCTCTTTCGCGATTTCACCGAGCGCGTCCGCGCGCAGGGCATCGAACAGGGTGGCGTATTTCGTGCGGCGCGCCAGATCGACGATGCCGTCGCGCGCAACCGCGCCCCAGCTCTCCTTGCCGTTCAGTGCGTAGGTGGCGAGTTTCATTTTACTCCGGGCCTTTTGATCCACCCCACCCGCTCGTCCCCGCGAAAGCGGGGACCCAGACTGGATTCCCGCTTGCGCGGGAACGAGCGGATTGTTGTTACGGTCTACTCCGCCGCCTCGCGCGCGCCGAGGAGGCCCGCTTCCTGCAACACCTTGTCGAGGCGCTTTTCCAGCTCCGGCGTCGCCGGCACCATGGGCAGGCGATGCTCGTTCCGGTCGATGATGCCGAGGCGCTTCGCCATGTATTTCATCGGCGTCGGGTTGGTCTCGAAGAACACCGCCTTGTTCAGCCCGTGCAGGCGATAATGCAGGTCCTGCGCGGTTTTCAGGTCGCCGCGCCAGACGGCTTCGCACATTTCCGAAAGCACCTTCGGCCGCAGGTTGCCGACGGCGTTCATCAGCCCGCAGGCGCCGACCGTCATCATCGGGAATGACAAATCCTCAAGCCCGACGAAAATGCGGAAGTCCTTGCCGACGGCGGCGAGACACTCGGTGACGAAATCGAGATCGTTCACCGCGTGCTTCATGCCGACGAAGTTCGGCGACTTGTCCTTGAGCTCCTTCACCGTATCGAGCGTGACGCTGACCGCAGTGCGGCCGGGGATGTGATAGATCAT
>JAICQA010000141.1 GCA_025929595.1 Xanthobacteraceae bacterium | reverse complement strand
GCTTTCTCGCCAGGGACCTGCCGAAGGGAACCGCGATCGTGCGCGCGATGCCGAACACGCCGGCCTCGATCGGCCGCGGCATCACGGTCGCGGTGCCGAACAATCGCGTAAAGGGTGCCGCACGCGATCTCGCCGACGCGCTGCTCGCGGCGACCGGGCCGGTCGAGTGGATCAAGAACGAGAAATGGATGGACGCGGTCACCGCCGTCTCGGGCTCGGGACCGGCTTACATCTTTCTGCTTGCGGAAAGTCTTGCGCGCGCCGGTGTCGCGGCGGGATTGCCGAAGCCGCTTGCCACCCGGCTCGCGCGCGAGACGGTGGCGGGTGCGGGCGAGCTGCTGCATCGCTCCGAGCTTGAAGCGTCGAAGCTGCGTGAGAATGTCACCTCGCCGAACGGGACGACGGCTGCAGCGCTCAAGGTGCTGATGGCGAAGAGCGGGCTCGATCCGCTGATGAAGAAGGCGGTTGCCGCGGCGACGAAACGCTCGAAGCAACTGGCGGGATAGTATCGGCCGCTTATCCGCTCATTCCCGTCCTCGGGTCGCGCCTTCGGCGCGCCCGAGGACAGGCTCCAGCGGGAATCCAGACCTTGTATGTTATCAAACTCTGCACTGGGTCCCCGCTTTCGCGGGGACGAGCGGGGTAAAGAGCCATGGCCGAGCCGATCGAGCCGAAAATCAGTTTCGACGATTTCCGCAAGGTCGATGTACGCGTCGGCACCGTCGTGAGCGCGGAGCCGTTTCCCGAGGCGCGCAAGCCGTCGATCAGGATCGTGATCGATTTCGGGCCCGAGATCGGCATGCGCAAGTCGTCGGCGCAACTCGTAAAGCACTACAAGCCCACCGATCTGATCGGCCGCCAGGTGGCTGCGGTCATGAATTTTCCGCCGCGGCAGATCGGGCCGATGATGTCGGAGGTGCTGACTCTCGGCTTTCCCGACGAGGAGGGTGGTGTCGTGCTGCTCGGGCCGGACAAGAAGGTGCCGGACGGTGGAAGGCTGTTTTAATTTTGTCCGTCATTCCGGGACGCGAGCAAAGTGAGCGGGCCCGGAATCCAAACGAACCTGCCGCAGCTGTTGAATCGCCGCTTGGATTCCGGGCTCGCGCGCCTCGCTAAGCTCGGCATGCGCCCCGGAATGACAGTCAAACCGGAATCCGCACCGTCGCGCGCAGGCCGCCGAGCGGGCTGTCGGCGAGCGTGATTTCGCCGCCGTGCACGCCCGCGATGTCGCGCGCGATCGACAGGCCGAGTCCGGTGCCGGTCTCGTTCTGATTGCGCGCGTCGTCGAGCCGAAGGAACGGGCGGAAGACGTCGTCGCGGCGATCTTCCGGAATGCCGGGACCGTTGTCGTCCACATGCACCATCAGCCATCGCGGCTCGCGCGTGCCGCTCAATGCAATCGTCGAGCCGAAGCGCGAGGCGTTCGAGACGAGATTGGCAAGGCAGCGTTTGAATGCGTCGGGCCGTAATTGCACGATTGGCGGCCCGGCGAAACTCGCGCTCGCGCGCTTGCCTTGACGCTGCGCCTCGGCGGCGAGCTCGTCGAGGACGTGCGAGACGTCGACCGTCTCGGGCATTTCGCCGGCCTCGCCGCGGGCGAAGGCGAGATAGGCCTCGAGCATCCGCTGCATCTCCTCGACGTCCTTGCGCAGCGCTTCGGCTTCGGGGCTGTCCTCGATCAGCGCCAATTCGAGCTTGAAGCGGGTCAGCACCGTGCGCAGGTCGTGCGAGACGCCGGCGAGCATGGTGGTGCGCTGCTCGATCTGGCGCTCGATGCGCTTCTTCATCTCCATAAAGGCGCTGGCGGCCTGCCTTACTTCGCGCGCGCCGCGCGGGTGGAAGTTCTTGATATCGCGGCCCTTGCCGAAGGCGTCGGCGGCGGCGGCGAGGCGCAGGATCGGTTTGATCTGGTTGCGCAGGAACAGGATCGCGATCCCGAGCAGCACGAGCGAAGTGCCGACCATCCAGACGAGAAAGATGTGGGAGTTCGAGGCGTAGGCCTGGTTGCGCCGCGCGAAAACGCGCATCACCGCACCCTTCAACTGGATGCGGATTTCGACAAGGTTTGAATCGCCGACCGTGTCGATCCAGAACGGCCGCTGGATGAGGCGGGCGATCTCCTGCGACAGCACGGAGTCGAGCACGTCGAAGAAGGGTTTCGGACCCGGCGGCGGCAGCGGATCGGGCGGCAGGAACTCCACGTTGAGGCGGAGCTTTTCGTCGGCGATGCGGCGCAGTTCCTTGCCGCCATCGGCGCGCGGATAGTGCTCGTAAATCTCGACCAGCGCTGCAATGTCCTGCGCGAGCGCGGAGGAAAGCCGCAACGTCACCTGGTTGAAGTGGCGCTCCATGAAGACGAAAGCCACGACCGATTGCAGCAGCACCATCGGCGTCACGATGATGAGCAGCGAGCGCGCGTAAAGACCCTTCGGCAGATGCGCGGTCAGCCACAGGCCGAGGCGCGTGAAGGGCCGCCGGATTTTTGCGCCGATCGCGAGCAGACCCGCGTACAGCGAGCGGAGTCCGGAGCGGCTGAAATCGAGCGATGTCATCGCCGTCTCACGGCGTTGCGATCAATTGGTAGCCGATGCCGCGCACGGTGCGCAGAAAAACGGGATCGGTCGGGTCGCGTTCGATCTTGCGGCGCAGGCGGTTGATCTGGACGTCAACGGCGCGCTCGCTGGCATTCATGCCCGGCGCGGAAAGTGCCTGCCGGGGCACAGTTTCGCCGGAGCGGGCGGCCAGGACGCGCAGCATCTCGCGTTCGCGGTCGGTGATGCGAACGGGCTTGCCGCCGCGGATCAGCTCGCCCCGGCCTAGATGGAACTCGAACTCGCCGAAATGTGCGATCTCGATCGAGCGCGCCGCCGGCTGCTCGGTGCGGCGCAGGATGTTGCCGATGCGCAGAAGAAGCTCGCGCGGCTCAAACGGCTTGCCGATGTAGTCGTCGGCGCCGAGCTCGAGCCCGGCGATGCGATCGACGGGCTCGGTGCGTGCGGTCAGCATCAGGATCGGCACATTCGACCCGCCGCGGATCGAGCGGGCGAGATCGAGTCCGCTTTCGCCCGGCATCATCACGTCGAGCACGAGAAGGTCGAACGCGAAGCCGCCGAGGCGGGCGCGCGCCTCGGCGGCGTTGTTCGCGGTGGTGATGCGATAGCCGTGGTCGGCCAGGAAGCGCGACAGCAATTCGAGAATGCGGCGGTCGTCGTCGACCACGAGCAGGTGAGGGGCGTCGTCGGGCGGAGGCGTGCGGGTCTTGATCATCGAACTCGCTTGGTCATCGTTTTGGGTCTGCGCGCTCGGCGCGGGCGATCAGCCGTTCGACCTCTTCGCGCGCGGCGGGGTCGATCATGGCGGTGAGGAACTTGCGGGCCGCCTCGCGCGCGCCGGGACCGTATTCATGCAGCGCGCGGGCGAAGCGGCGCGTCTGTACGAGCGCAAGATCGCGGGCCAGCGTTTCGCCCTTGGCGGTGAGATGGAGAAGGCGCTGGCGGCGGTCGGCCTGTCCCGCCTTCTGCACGACATAGCCTTGCTCGACGAGGTCGCGTAGGACGCGCCCAAGGCTCTGCTTGGTGATCTTGAGGATGTCGAGCAGGTCCGCGACCCGCATGCCGGGGTGGCGGTTCACGAAATGCAGCACGCGATGATGCGCGCGCCCGAAGCCGAGCCCGGCGAGCCGCTCGTCGGCGTCACCGATGAAGTCGCGATAGGCGAAGAACAGCAGCTCAATGAGATCGTAGGCCGGGCCGCCGGCCTGACGCTCATTCGAGGGCTCCGATGGGCGGAGCGATACCGCCGAGACGTTTATGTCAGCCATATTGACATATCTAGCTTGGTTTGTTATCGAGGGCAAAGGCTTGGCGAAAGGATCGGGATCCAAACCCGACTTTGCCGGTTCGATCGTTGCGCCGCGCGGCCCGACGCGCTCTCATTACCAGAAACATATCGGGACTTGCCCATCGAGGCAAAACCCGCCTACGGGACGGAAACGGACCGGCAGCGAAGCTGCGGGTGTTCAGGAGGATGGAATGGCCGGCGAGACCTTCGACAACCGCCCTGGGGTCATCTGGTACGACGGCAAGCTCGTGCCGTGGGCCGACGCCAATCTGCATGTCCTGAGCCATGGTCTGCATTACGCGAGCTGCGTGTTCGAAGGCGAGCGCGCCTATGGCGGCGAAATTTTCAAGGGCACCGAGCATTCCGAGCGCCTGAAGGCTTCGGCGCGCATGCTCGACTACGAAATTCCCTATTCGGTCGCGGAGATCGACGCGGCGAAGAAACTCGTGCTCGAAAAGAATGGGCAGAAGGATGCGTATGTCCGCCCGGTCGCATGGCGCGGCAGCGAGATGATGGGCGTGTCGGCGCAGAACAACAAGATTCACCTCGCGATCGCGACCTGGGAGTGGCCGAGCTATTTCGACCCGGCACAGCGGCTGAAAGGTCTGCGGCTCGATCTCGCCGAGTATCGCCGTCCGGATCCGAAGACGATTCCGTGCAAGGCGAAGGCGGCGGGTCTCTATATGATCTGCACGATCTCCAAGCACGCGGCAGAGCGCAAGGGTTACGCCGACGCGCTGATGCTCGACTGGCGCGGGCTCGTCGCGGAGTGCACGGGCGCGAACATCTTCTTCATCAAGGACGGCAAGATCCATACGCCGACGCCGGACTGCTTCCTTGACGGCATCACGCGCCGCACGGCGATCGACCTCGCGAAGAAACGCGGAATCGAAGTGGTCGAGCGCGCGATCAAGCCGGAGGAGCTGACGCGGTTTACGGAATGCTTCATCACCGGCACGGCAGCGGAAGTGACGCCCGTGAGCGAAATCGCCGACTGGCGCTTCACGCCCGGCACGATCACGAAGCAGCTGATGGACGATTACACGGCGGAAGTGCAGCCGAAGAAGCGCTCGGCGGCGGCGTAATTACTCCGCCGCATCGCGCTTCGGATCGCGCACCCAGCGCGCGGCGGCTTCGTCGTCTTTTTCCTTCGCATCGACCCAGCTTGTCTGGCCGGCCGCCTCGACCTTCTTCCAGAAGGGCGCGTGGGTCTTCAGATAGTCCATGAGAAATTCGGCAGCTTCGAACGCGGCGCGGCGGTGCTTCGACGCGCAAGCGACGAACACGATCGTTTCGCCTGGCTCGATGCGGCCGACACGATGCACGACACGTACGCCCAGGAGCGGCCAACGCTGCTCGGCTTCCTGCACATGCCGCTCAATCTCGGCCTCGGCCATGCCGGGATAGTGCTCGAGGGTGAGCGAGGCGATCTTTTCGCCGTCCTCGCTGTCACGGCAGATTCCGGAGAAGGCGACAACGGCGCCGATGTCGGTGCGGCCATGCGAAAGTGCTGCCGCTTCTGCGGCGGGATCGAAGGCGCGGTCGGTGATGCGGACGCTCATGCCGGCATTATACGTCGCTTCAGCCGCCCGTCATGGGCGGGAACAACGCGATTTCACGGGCTCCGGCGAGTTTTGCTTCGGGTTTCACATGCACACGGTCGATGGCCGCACGAACGACCTTCGGGTTGTCGAAGGCATAGGCATATTCCTCGCCGTGGCCCTTGAGCCATTGCACGAGGTCGCCGACGGTCTGGACAGTGGCGGGAAGGCTCAACTCTTCCTCGGCCTTGCCGACACGTTCGCGAATCCAGGCGAAGTAGAGGATCTTCATCGCTCGTCGACGAGATGCTTCACGCCCGCGCGGAAGTAGTCGAAGCCGGTATAGAGCGTGAGGACGGCTGCGGTCCAAAGAAGGGTCAGGCCGATGCGGATCGTTCCGGGAAGGATTTCTTCGCCGGCCGGGCCGGCGAGCAGGAAGCCGATGGCGACAAGCTGCAACGTGGTCTTGTATTTCGCGAGCCGCGACACCGGCACGCTCACGCGCAGTTCCGCGAGAAATTCGCGCAGGCCGGAGACAAGAATTTCGCGGCACAGAATGACGAAAGCGGCCCAGAGCGACCAGCCGCGGATCGTCGTGTCGGCGGCGAGCATCAGGAGGCAGGCACCGACGAGAAGCTTGTCCGCGATCGGATCGAGCATGCGGCCGAGCGCGGTCTGTTCGCCATAAGCACGCGCGGCCCAGCCATCGAGCCAGTCGGTGAGCGCCGCGAGAATGAAGATCGCGAGCGCGACCCAGCGCAGCCAAAGTCCGGCTTCAAAGATCGTGACGCCGAACAGGCACGCAGCGACGAAAGGCACTGCGGCGATGCGGGCGTAGGTCAAGAGATTGGGGAGCGAGAGCGGGCCGGCGCGCGCGCTGGCGATTTCCGCTGCTGCCTGGCCGTTCGCACGCTGCATGTCTGAGCCCTTCAGGGCAGAGAAAGCCATCGCAGGGCGATGGCGTCAATGCGACGTGCGGTCAATTTCGCGGCAGTCATCAGCCATTCGCATGGAAATAGTCGTATACGGCCCTTGCGGTGGCCGCATTGATGCCGGGAACCGTCTCAAGATCCGTCAGTGAGGCGCGCTCGATCGCCGTCAGCGTTCCAAAATGGCGGAGCAGCGCACGCTTGCGCGTGGGGCCGACGCCGGGAATTTCCTGCAAGCCGCCACTTGCGATGTCGCGCTTGCGGCGCGTGCGGTGTGCGCCGATGGCGAAGCGATGCGCCTCGTCGCGCAGGCGCTGGATGAAATAGAGCACGGGATCGCGTGGCGGCATGCGGAACGGCTGGCGCTCGGGCATGTGAAACGTCTCACGGCCCGCGTCGCGGTCGGCGCCCTTGGCGATGGCGACGAGGCACAGGTCGCTGATCCCTAGATCGGCCATTACTTCGCGCGCCGCGCTCAGCTGGCCGGGCCCTCCGTCAAGAATGACGACGTCGGGCCAAGGCGAATCCGGGTCTTCCGAGCGCGGCGCGTCCTTCACGAGGCGCGCGAAGCGGCGGCGCAACACTTCGCGCATCATGCCGTAATCGTCGCCGGGCGTGAGGTCTTCGGAGCGGATGTT
>JAICQA010000236.1 GCA_025929595.1 Xanthobacteraceae bacterium | reverse complement strand
TTCCGTCCCTGGCCGCCTTTATTCGTTGCGGAGACTAGGTGCGGGCGACGGAAGCGTCAATTTGGAAGTATCCCACTTAGAAGGTGGGCAAGTCGATGGGGCGGTCACCCACCGTCCTTTATAGGACCAAACTGGCAGAGGGGTTTGAGACTCGATTGGGAAGCATGGTTGTCGAATTGGGAGTCCCCGTCTGGACTCCCTTAAAAATGGGATTTGGCCCAATTGCGTCGGTTAGTCGGCGGCGGTGACGTAGTCGTCAATCGGCGCGACGATCTTGCCGTCAAGCAGTGGCATGCAAGCGGGCGGGAAATCCTGCCGGAAGCGCGCGCCGCGATCCCTCGCCTCGCCAAGAAAGCGGTCAAGGTTCTTCATGGCACCGGTCGGCAAGTCATGCAGGACCATCAGCGTCCAAGGCTGGGATGCAGCCTGTTCGAATGCACGCGCGACCCACCCGTCGGCGTCTTCCCAGTCGCGTGGGACCGCGTTCCACAATACACAGGTGAAGTGCTCACGCTGGAGCAGATCGAGCGCGGTCTGGTTGAGGAGGCGCTCGCTCAGCTTCCCGCCGCCAAAGGGACGGAAGTAGCGGCGCGGATGCGCAAGCGCGCCGATCTCGGCCTGCGTGCGGTTGATCTCCGCTTCCGTTTCCCCCGGATCGTCGAGCATGCCGAGTGGTGTTACGTGGCTCCAGGTGTGATTGCCGATCCAATGACCTTCGGCATGGGCGCGCTCCGTCAACCTGCGCCGCTCGGGCATCGCGAGCTTGTGACCAAGCACGAAGAACGTCGCGTGGATGTCGTGACGAGCGAGCGTATCGAGCACGAAATCGGTAACAACCGGCTCGGGGCCGTTGTCGAAGGTGAGCGTGAGATCGAACATCGCCCTTTGCGTATCGCAAAGCGGCGCGCCGGAAAAGTGTCAGCCCGCGACTTCCTTGCGCACGATCGCCGCGCCTTCGGCCATCGCCTTCATCTTGCCGAAGGCGATCTCGCGCGAGAGATATTTCAGGCCGCAATCGGGCGCGATGATCAATCGTTCCGCCGGCACATGCGGCAGCGCGCGACGGATGCGCGCGGCGACTGTCTCGGGCGTTTCCACCTTCGGATCGGACAGGTCGATCACGCCAAGCACGATCTTCTTGTGCGGCAACTTCTTCAGGACAGAAGTGTCGAGATTCGGTTGCGCGGTTTCGATCGAAACCTGGTCGGCGGTCGATTCCTCGAACTCGGCCAGGAACGAGTACCCGGGAGGCTTCTCTTTCACCATCTGCGCATAGCCGAAGCAGATGTGGACCGCGGTCGTTCCTTGCACGCCTTCAAGCGCGCGGTTGAGCGCCTTCAGCCCGTATTGGCGGGCCTTTTCCGGCCGCGCCTGCATCCACGGCTCGTCGATCTGCACGATGTCGGCGCCATTGGCGAAAAGGTCCTTGATCTCTTCGTTCACGGCCGCGGCGTAGTCCATCGCGAGAGCTTCTTCGTTCTTGTAGAAATCGTCCTGTGCCTGCTGCGCCATCGTGAAGGGGCCGGGCACGGTCATCTTCACCATGCGGTCGGTGTTGGCGCGCAGGAATTTCACGTCCCGCACTTCGACGGCGTGCTTGCGGCGAATCTTCGCCGTAATACGCGGCACCGGAATGGGATTGCCCGAGCGATTGATGGTCGTGCCCGGATTGTCGATATCGACCCCTTCAAGCGCCGTGGCAAAGCGGTTGGAGTAACTTTCGCGGCGGATTTCGCCATCGGTCACGATATCGAGACCCGCCCGCTCCTGGTCGCGAATGGCGAGCAGGGTCGCGTCATCCTGCGCTTGCTCAAGCAATTCCGGCGCGACGCGCCAGAGCTCCGTCGCCCGCACGCGCGGCGGCATCTGCTTGAGCAACTGCGAGCGGTCGATGAGCCAATCGGGCTGGGGGTAGGAACCGACAAGACTCGTGGGCAGCAACTTGTGGGCCATTTTGCTTGCTCATTCGATCCTTGAAAGGCGCAGGCCGGGCATCGCTGCCCGGCCTGCAATCATTGCAGCATGAGAGCCGCGTTACTTCTTCTTCGCGTTGGCGAAGGGATAGATCACCTTGCCCGACTTGAGGCTGTCCGGCGAAAGGATCGGCTGCTTGCTCATATCGGTGAACTCCTTGATATCGGTTCCGCCGATATTCTGGTACTGCACCTGCAGGAAGCGCGACTCCGTCCACTCGCCGGTCGGCCCGAAGCGAATATCGCCGACCACCGTCTTGACCGGATTCTTGTGCAGCCATTCGGCCAGCTTCGCGTCGTCGAGCGACTTGGTGGCCGTGATCGCCTGCGCAAGCGTCTGCAGATAGGCGTAGGCCCAGGGCGGCAGATAGTAACCGAGCGGATCGAGCTTCTGCCCTTTCGCGCGCTCCTGATACTTCTCCACGACTTCCATCGCGCCCGGATACTGCATCGACTTGTGCGGCAACCAGGTTTCATAATTCACGAAGCCGTTGAGCAACGGCCCGAGCTGCTGCTTGATCGCCGTGAACTGGAGTCCGACCATGCCGCCGCCGACCATCTTCGGCGTGTAGCCGACTTCGCTCAGCGCGCGCACCCAGCCGACCGAGTCGAGCGGGTAGGAGCAGATCACGAGGATGTCGGGATTGGCCGCCTGCACCGCGCGAACGATCGGACCGAAATCCGTCGTGGAGGGCGGATAGGTGCGGTTATAGACGACTTCGAGCTTGGCTTCCTTGGCGTTCTGAACCGCTCCGTCCTGAACGTTGCGCCCAAACTCGGCGTCGGCTGCCGCGATCGCCACCGTTTTCGGCTTCGGGTTCTGCGCCATTGCGACGTCGAAGAATCCCTTGGTGAACGAGGCGCGCGGGCTCGGACCGGTCGGGATCATTGAGAAGTATTGATTGTATTTGAACTTGTCGTTGACGCCGGTCGCGAACAAACCGATCAGCGTCTTCTTGCGCTGGATGGCGATCGGCAGCGCGGCCGCGACCTGCGTGCTGGCATAAGGGCCGACGATAAGCTCGACCTTGTCGATGTCGAGGAGCTTCGAATAGATGGCCGGCACTTCGGCTGGGCTGCTCTTGTCGTCGTAATAAACGAGCTTGACCTTGCGCCCGAGCAGGCCGCCCTTTTTGTTGATGTCGTCTTCCCAGATCTGCATGGCAAGCAGCGCGCCCTGACCGGCGCCGGCGAGCGGCCCGGTGAGCGCCATGCTGAAGCCGATCTTGATCGGCTCCTGCGCCTGCGCCGAACCGGCGAACAGGACTGCGACCGCCGACAGGGCCGGCACCGCAAAGCTGCGCCACAGAAAACCGCGGCGACTAGCAAGTTGATTCATGTCTCTTCCTCCCAGTAAGTGCTCGAACATTTTCGATGCAGCTTGACGATGATGGACCTGCGCGCCGTAGCAACCGAGTTGCCGCGCAGGCCAAGCCGTTTCCGAGCGAAATTGCACTCGCGCTACGCGATCAGGAGACTTTATTCGCACGGACCATGTCAAGCGAGCGCAGTCCGCAGGAGTCTCGCGTTGCCCACCGCGACTATTGAAGTGGGACGCGCGCTCGCGCCGCGCCATGTCGTCCCGTTGGCTTCGGTTTTGTTCGCGAAGGCGGTCATTCCCGACCTCCTCGCATCACCCTGTGCGCGTCAGTCCTGAGCCATTGGGCGCTGCACCAAAACCACGATCTAACGGCACTTATTTTAAAGATGATATCTTTACTATATTCGCTTCCGAGGATAGTCTCCAGGTGAGGTAACGATGGGTATTCATCCTTCGCTCGCTCGTCATCATGCCGGCACCGGCAATTTCGCCGGAGCGCGGACCGACTCGCTGTCGTCAAAGATCGTGACGGCTGTGCGCGACGCATTGTTTGCGAAGAAGATCAAGCCCGACGAGTTTCTCGGCACGGAAAACGATCTCGCCGACCGCTTCGGCGTCAGCCGCATTGTGGCGCGCGACGCGCTGCGCACCCTGCAGGCGCTCGGCATCGTCGAAATCCGCATGGGCAAAGGCGGCGGCGCGCGCATTGCGCGCGGCAATCCGCGGCTGTTCGCGGAAGCGCTCGCGGTGCAGCTCGACCTCACGGGCGTCAGCGTGCAGGAGATTATGGACGCGCAGCGCGCGATCGAGACGCTTGCGGCGGAGCTTGCGGCCGAGAACGCAACGGCGGCGGATCATGCGAAACTTCGGCATCTGCTCATCCAGTCCGAACGCAACATGCATGACCGCGTGGCCTATACCGAACTGGGACGGGAATTCCACCTCGCCATCGCCGAGGCCTCGCATAACCGGGTGCTGGTCGTGCAGTTGATCTCGCTGCAACATGTCTCCTGGCCGAAGGACAACAGCACGCTCACGCCGGATGTCTCGCAGCGAATTCTGGACGTCCATAAGGAGCTTGCAACACTCATCGAAATTCGCGACGGCGCAGGCGCGCGCCAGTTGATGAACGAGCATGTCAAGATGATCCGGGCGCGGCGCGTGGCCGAGCACGGGGAGCAGCTTCACAACCACTGCTGCTGAATGCCAATACGAACCGAAAGCCACTAAAGGAGGAGCCAATGTCAGAATTCGTGATCCAGCCACACTTCCGGCTGCAGGAATGGATCGCCCACGAGAAGGGCTACTTCACCGATGAAGGTCTCGACTACATTTTCAACGAGGAAGTGAAAAAGACCGATGGCAAGGTTCACGACAAGGGCTTCAAGCAGGGCGCCTATCAGTCG
>JAICQA010000052.1 GCA_025929595.1 Xanthobacteraceae bacterium | reverse complement strand
GCGCCACGTGTTCCGCCTGCTTCCCGCCGCAAAGGGTGCAGCGGTACCCACTAAAGTACCGTTAGAGCGCGGTCAGGTGGACGATGTCGTTCCACGTGGCGAACAGCATCAGCATGAGTACCAGCGCGAGCCCCACCCGGAAGCCGTATTCCTGCGCCCGCTCCGACAACGGCCGCCCGCGGATCGCTTAGATCGCGTAGAAGACGAGATGTCATCCGTCGAGCAGCGGCACCGGGAAAAGATTGAGCAATCCGATACTTACCGACAGGACGGCCGTGAGGTGCAGGAGCGCCGCGAAGCTCACGGTCGCCACCTGCCCCGAAATCTGGGCGATGCGAATCGGCCCGCCAAGCTGGTCGGTCGCTTCCGTGCCGCGAACGATTCCGCCGATGTAGCTGAGCGTCCGTTCGACCACGAACCAGGTTTCGGCAACCCCCAACTTCACGGATTCTAACGGACCGTAACGTTCGGTCACGACTTCTTCGCGCGAGGTCGAACGCGTAACGCCGAGCAGGCCGACGCGGTGCGTATTGCCGAAATTGTCCTTGATCTCCTGCCGGCGCGGGGTCGCGGTCAGCGTGACTTCGCTGGCGCCGCGCTGCACGACGATCTTGAGCGCGACGTCCGGACTCCCGCTGACGATGCGCTGCATCTCGCCGAAATTCTTGATCGGCTCGCCGTCGATCGACAGCACCATGTCGCCGGTTTGCAGGCCGGCCTCGGCAGCCGCGCTGCCGGGCTGTACGGTATCGACACGCGGCGTTGTCACCTGCCGCCCGAAGATCATGAAGATCATGCTGAAGATGACGATCGCGAGAATGAAGTTGGCGATCGGACCCGCGGCAACAACCGCCGCTCGCTGGCTCACGGGCTTATAGAAGAATGAAACGCGCTTTTCCGCCTCGTCCATTTTGGCGAGCGTCTTGCTGTCCGGCGTGCTCGCCGCGGAATCGTCGCCGTAGAAGCGCACATAGCCGCCGAGCGGAATCGCGCAGAGCTTCCAGCGCGTACCGTGCCGGTCATTGAAGCCGATCAGTTCGGGACCGAAGCCGACGGCGAACGCGTCAACCTTCACGCCGCAACGCCGCGCGACCCAGAAGTGGCCGAGCTCGTGAAAGAACACGACGACGGTGAGTACGAAGAGGAATGGCAGCGCGTAGCTCAGGAACGAGCCGCCGAAGCCCCAAAAACCCGTCAGGAAATCCATGCCGCATCCTTTCCAGAAGGTTACCTACTAGGAAGCCTTTGCGGCGAATTCGAGCAAGAGGTCCCGGGCCCTTATTCTTGCAATATGGTCAACGGCGGCGGCCGCGTTAACCGTTTCGGGCGCTCCGAGACGCTCTGCCGCGGCCTTTTCGAGCACCCGTTCCACAATGGCCGGAATGCCCGTAAAGCCGATCCGGCCGGCCAGAAACGCTTCCACCGCCACCTCGTTCGCGGCGTTCAGGATCGTCGGTGTCGCACCTCCGGCCTCCAGCGCCGCGCGCGCGAGCCGCAAGGACGGGAACCGGACGGGATCCGGCGCCTCGAAACTCAGGGACCCGATTTGCGCGAGATCGAGTTTCGGAGCCTGCCAGGCAAGCCGCTCGGGCCAGCCCAGGCAATGCGCGATCGGGATCTGCATGTCGGGAACCGACAGCCCCGCCACCACACCGCCGTCCCGAAAGGTGACGAGGGCATGGACGATCGATTGCGGGTGTACCAGCACGTCGAGCTGCTTCGCCGGCAACGCGAAAAGGTGATGCGCCTCGATCAGTTCGAGACCCTTGTTCATCAGCGTCGCGGAATCGATGGTGATTTTTGAGCCCATCGACCAGGTGGGGTGACGCAATGCCTCCTCGGGCGTCACCCGTTCCAGTTGCTCCCGCGTGAACGTGCGAAACGGGCCGCCGGAGGCCGTCAGCGTCACGCGCTCCACCGCCTCGCGCGGGCCTGCCGCGAGCGCCTGGAAGACGGCGTTGTGTTCGGAGTCGGCCGGTAGCAGCGTGGCTCCGGTCTGCCGCACGCGGCGCATGAAAAGATCGCCCGCGCAGACGAGGCATTCCTTGTTCGCGAGCACGATCCGCCGGCCCGGCTGGATCGCCGCCAAAGTCGGCGCGAGCCCCGCCGCTCCCGTGATCCCGGCCATGACCGCGTCGGCCGGCTCTTCCGCCGCGGCGAGCAGGCCTTCGCTCCCCGATGCGGTCTTCGTGCCGGTTCCCGCCAGCGCATCGCGCAGCTCGCGGTGCCGTTCCGGATCCGCAACGACGACTAGCTTCGCTTTGAATTCGCGTACGAGCGCTACCAGCCCGTTGACGTCGCTCTTGGCGGTGATCGCCGAGACGGAAAATTCGCGACCGGACTGCCGCAATAGTTCGAATGTGCTCTTGCCGATCGAGCCCGTCGCGCCCAGCACGGTGATGCGCATCACCATGAAAGCAGACCCATGGCCGGTGCCTGCACCCCGCCCGCGGCCAGACCGAAGACGAGCGCGACGAGCGCAGCGGCAAGAAATCCATCAAGCCGGTCCATCACACCGCCGTGCCCCGGCAGCAATCCGCTCGCATCCTTCACGGCGAACCGGCGCTTGATCCAGGACTCCAGCAAATCCCCGAGTTGCGCCGCAACGATCACAAGGAACGTCGTCACCGCGTGCATCGGATGCCACGCAATCCCCGCCGCGAGCAGAACGAAAAGGCCGGCGATCATGCCGGCGAGCGTGCCACCAAGCGCGCCGGACCATGTCTTGTTCGGGCTGACGGCGGGCGCAAGCTTCGGCCCGCCAAACGCGCGTCCGGCAAAGTAAGCGCCGGTATCCGACGCCCAGACCGCTGCAAACAACCAGAGGATGGTGACGAAACCAAGCGTCGAATGCTCGCGCAGCATCGCCGCCGGGATCAGCACCAAAGCGGCATAAAAGATGCCGGCGCCAACCCATATCCGCTGCCGTTGCGCGGCCGACATCGCTACGGCCGCACCGATCAACGCGCTGACGAAGGCAAAGGCCGGGGTGCCCGCCGCCAACGCAGTTGCCATGCTCGCGATCGTGACCGCTCCGACGCCTGTGAGCAGCGGCCGCTGGCCCGCCTTCATGACACCGAGCCACTCCCACCACACGGCCATGGCCGCAAGCGCCCAGAACAGGATGAACAAAAAGCCGCCGAACCACGCGGCCAGGATCGCCGCGAGGCCCATCACCGCGCCTGCGCCGACACGTGCTCCGAGTTCGGATCGCTTGCCGCGGATTTCGTCCGCTGAAGGCGGCAACTCGCGGGCGTCGCTCATCGCTACGCCCTCGCCCGCGCTTCGAGCCCTCCGAAGCGCCGCTCGCGGCGGCGGAATTCGTCCAGTGCCTGTACAAGCGCACCCCGGTCGAAATCGGGCCAATGCACCGGCAGCACGACAAACTCGGCGTAGGCCGCCTGCCACAACAGGAAATTCGATACCCGCAACTCGCCGCTCGTGCGGATGATGAGATCGGGTTCCGGCAGGCCGGCCGTGTCGAGCCGCCGGTCAAGCGCGTCGGCGTCGACGGCCTCCGGATCGAGCGTGCCCGATGCAACTTCTGCCGCAATCCGCCGCGCCGCGCGTGCGATCTCTTGCCGCCCGCCGTAATTGAATGCGACCACCAAAGTGAGCTTGTCGTTCTCGCGCGTGAGCGCTTCCGCGTCGCTGACAAGCTTCAGGATTTCGGGGTCGAGCCCCTCGCGATCGCCGATCATCATCACCTTGACGCCGGCGCGATGCAGCTCTGCCAGATCCTCGCGCACGAAGCGCTTGATCAGGCTCATCAGGTCGCTCACTTCCTGCTTCGGACGAGACCAGTTCTCTGTGCTGAAGCTATAAATCGTCAGCACCTTGATCCCGAGTTCGCCCGCGTTACGCACCGTCCGGCGCAACGCCTCGACACCCCGCCGATGACCCTCGATGCGCGGCAGCCCGCGTGCAGCCGCCCAGCGCCCGTTGCCGTCCATGATGATGCCGACATGGACAGGCATTGCCGTTCCGACTTCGGCCGGCGCGGCGGCGGTGCTGGAGATGGCCATGGGACCTCGTTCCGCCATGTCAGACCGACATGACTTCCTTTTCCTTGGCCCCAAGCATCTGATCGATCTCGGCGATATGCTGATCCGTGACCTTCTGCACGTCGGCCTCGTGACGCTTGATGTCGTCCTCGCTGACGTGGCCATCCTTCTTCAGATTTTTTAGATGATCGATTCCGTCGCGACGCACATGGCGCACGGCAACACGCGCCGTCTCGGCATATTTGTGCGCGACCTTCACGAGTTCCTGGCGGCGTTCCTGATTGAGTTCGGGAATCCGCAGACGCAGCACGCTTCCTTCGGTCTGCGGATTTAGTCCGAGATTGGCATCGCGGATGGCCTTCTCGACGGCCTTCACGTTCGATGCGTCCCACACCTGCACGGAAAGAAGCCGTGCCTCGGGCACGCTCACGGTCGCAACCTGATTGATCGGCATCGATTGGCCGTACACCTCGACATGAATCGGGTCGAGCATGGTGGCCGACGCGCGGCCGGTACGCAGGCCGGCAAGCTCGCCCTTCAGTACGGAGAGCGCACCGTCCATGCGGCGCTTGACGTCGGCGAGATCGAACGGACCCGGTTTCATCGTGCACCTCTTAAATTCCGCGCTGGCATGGGCCGGCGGGACACCTTCGCCGGAGACCGCTTCGGCTATGGTTCAACAAGCGTCGAGCGGCCCGTGCCCCGGACGGCGTCCGCGATGGCGTTCTTCTCGCGGATCGAAAACACAATGATAGGCAAGCGCGCCTCGCGGGCAAGCGCGAAGGCGGCCGCGTCCATGACCTTGAGGTCCTTCGCCAAGGCCTCGTCGTGGGTGAGCTTGTCGAGCCGCTTCGCATTCCTGTGCGTGCGCGGGTCGGCGTCGTAGACTCCGTCCACATTCGTCGCCTTGAAGATCGCCTCGCATTCAAGCTCCGCCGCACGCAGCGCCGCACCCGTGTCGGTGGTGAAATAGGGCTGCCCCGTGCCGCCCGCGAGCAGCACGATATGGTCCTTCAGGTGCTTGAGCGCCGTCTGCCGCGCATAAGCCTCGCACAGCGACGGCATCGCCACCGCGGACATCGCCCGCGCGCTGCCGCCCGCCGCCTCGATGGCGTTTTCCAGCGCGAGCGCGTTCATGACGGTCGCAAGCATGCCCATCTGGTCGGCGGTCGCCCGCTTGATGCCAGTCTCCGCAAGCATCGCACCGCGAATCAAATTCCCGCCGCCAACAACCACCGCGACCTCGACGCCGCTCTTGCGAACTTCGATGAGGTCGGCGGCAATCTTGCCAATGGTAGGGGCATGAAGTCCGTAGGTCTCGGTGCCCATCAGGGCTTCACCCGAGACCTTGATCATTACTCGGCGATAGGCAGGCTTGCTCATGGTTGCGGCCCCGATGACAGCCTATCCAATCAGATTCGTCGCCTAAACGTCAGTTGGGTTTGACCGCTGCCGCAACCTCGGCAGCGAAGTCCTGCTCCTGCTTCTCCACGCCCTCACCGAGAGCGTAACGCAAAAACCCGCCGATCTTGATTGGAGCGCCGGCCTGCACCTCGGCTTCCTTCGCCGCCTGTGCGACCGACTTCGAGGGATCATGCACGAATGCCTGATCGAGCAACGTAACTTCCTTGTAGAAGGACTTGAGGCCGCTATCGACGATCTTCTCGATCACGTTATCTGGCTTGCCTGAGGCACGCGCCTTCTCGGCGAGCACGCCGCGTTCACGCTCGAGGGTGTTCTTGTCGATGCCCGCCGCGTCGACCGCCTGCGGGTTTGCCGCCGCGACATGCATCGCGAGCTTGCGGCCGAATTCGGCAAGGATGTCGGCCTTGCCCTTGGATTCAAGACCCACGAGAACGCCGATCTTGCCAAGCCCATCGGTCACAGAGCTATGCACATAGCTCGCAACCAGGCCTTCGCTGACGGAAAGCCCGCCCGCACGGCGCAGTGTCATGTTTTCGCCGATGGTCGCAACGGCCGACGCGACGGCGTCCTGCACCGTCGAGTTGTCCATCTTGACCGCCTTGAGCTTCTCAACGTCCGTTGTGTTGTGAAGCGCGGCTTCCGCGATCAACTTCACCAGGCCCTGGAACTGCTCGTTGCGCGCAACGAAGTCCGTTTCCGAGTTGACCTCGACGAGCGCGCCCTTGGTCTTCTCGACGACGGCGCCGATCAGCCCTTCGGCCGCGACGCGGCCCGACTTTTTGGCGGCCTTCGCCAGGCCCTTCTTGCGCAGCCAATCGACGGCGGCCTCGATGTCGCCCTTCGTTTCCACGAGGGCGGTCTTCGAATCCATCATGCCGGCGCCGGTCTTGTCGCGCAGTTCCTTGACGAGGCTTGCGGTGATTTCAGCCATCGCTCCTTACTCCGTCTCGGCGGTGAGCGCCTTGGCCTGCTTGATCCATCCCTCGACACGACCGGGCAAACCGACCGTTTCGCCAAGATGATGCGCGTCCTTCTTTCCGAGACCGGCGACCTGCGAGTAATGGAAGATGCCGAGATCCTGCAACTGCTTCTCGACATCGGGGCTGACGCCGGGGAGCTTCTTGAGGTCGTCCGGCGCGCCGCGCGGACCCGGGAGTTGCTCGAACTCCCATTCCGATTCCTGCGGCAGCTTCTCTTCCATGATCGGCTTGGCGGCGGCGCCGATATCGACGCCCATTTCGCCCTGTGCGCGCGAAATGCCGTCGATCGCCGCACGGGCGATCAGATCGGTATAGAGCGTGATCGCACGGCCTGCGTCGTCGTTGCCGGGGATCACGTAGGTGATGCCCTCGGGATCGCAGTTGGTGTCGACCACCGCGGCGACCGGAATGCCGAGACGGCGCGCTTCCTTGATCGCGATGTCTTCCTTGTTGGTGTCGATCACGAAGATGAGGTCGGGAATGCCACCCATGTCACGGATGCCGCCAAGCGAGCGCTCAAGCTTTTCCTTTTCGCGGGCGAGCGTGAGACGCTCCTTCTTCGTGTAGCCGACTCCCGTTTCGCTCGCGAGCATCTCCTCGATCTGCTTCAGTCGGGCGATCGAGTGCGAGATCGTCTTCCAGTTGGTGAGCGTGCCGCCGAGCCAGCGCGAATTGACGTAATACTGCGCCGAACGCTTCGCCGCGTCGGCCACCGCGTCTGATGCCTGCCGCTTCGTGCCGACATAAAGAATGCGGCCGCCCCGGGCGACCGTATCGGATACCGCCTGCAAGGCGCGCGAGAGCAGCGGCACGGTCTGCGCAAGGTCGATGATGTGGATCTTGTTGCGGACGCCGAAGATGAACGAAGCCATCTTCGGATTCCAGCGATGGGCCTGATGGCCGAAGTGAACGCCAGCTTCCAATAGCTGACGCATCGAAAAGTCGGGTAGAGCCATTGTCCTGTCTCCGGTTAGCCTCCGCGGACCGAGCCAGGCGACGATCTGGATGGATCGAGCCCAGCACCGGATGCGATCCCTGGGGATCAGGGCCGCCTAGTCCGCGTGCGAGATGGGGGGCTTATAGGGGGCCAGCCGCGACGGCGCAAGTTCCGAAATCGCTGCTTATTCAGCGGCTTCTTTGAACGTCTGCCTTGCGCGCGATGCCTGGTTGATTTTGAACTCGGCCTTGTACTTCTCGCGGTAGCGCTTGCTGAGTCCGGACGCCTTCCAGGCCGCCGCGAGACCCGCACGCCACCAGTAGGAAGGGCCGCTGATCGCGCGCGAGCGCGGGTTAAGACCCATGACGTGGCGCATGACGCCGTTCGCGGTGTTGACCAGCGCGTGGCGGCGAATTTCGTCGGTCCAGAAGGACACGGTCACCGATACGTTGAGACTCTTCCCGTTCACGACCCGGTGCGGCCAGTTGAGCGGCCAGAGGGCGCCCGTACCCGGCGTCAGCAGAATGCGCGTCGCATGTTGTTCGAAGGAAGGATCGTATTCGATGTCTTCGTTGGTGAGGCCCGTGACGACACGCTCGAGCGACTCCTGCGGCAGAAACGGGTCGCCGCCCGGATAGATCCAGATTGTCTTCTCGCCGCGCACATGCAGGAGACCCTGCCCCGGCACGTCCGAGTGGTAATAGACGCGCGCGCCCGGCGAAGAGATCAGCACGCCGATATGGCGGTTGAAGGTCTTGAGCCCCGGCACCTGCGCTTCGAGCGTGTCCATGAGCTGGTCGATGAAATCCTGATAGCGCCGATCGAACGTGCCGACGTCGCCGACATTGACCCAGTAGAGTCCGTCGCGAACGGCCTCGATCACTTCGCGGCCGTTCATGCCCTCGATGCTGCCGCGCTTCCACGCCGACTTGTCCTCGCGCTCCGGGTCCATGGTCGAGACTTCGCGGATTGCGTGTGCGTTGCCTTCGACGAGACGTGCGAGCGCCTCGTCGGAGAACAGCGGATGCTCTCCGAGATTATGCTCAACTGGCTGGATTTCAGTGTTCCACGCAGTTGCGAGGTTCTTCGATTGGAATTTGAAAAAGGTGCCGCCTTGCATCTTTCGCCTCCCGTGCCGCCATCAAGGCAGCCGACGTTATGCTGTCGACAGAATCGATAGCGTCAGGGCGTCCGAAGTAAATCGATTGCTGGCTGTTGAGTTAATAGTCCGGCCGGCAATGGCACGATCAAACGTTACTGTTCCGAAATTTACCTTGATGGAAACCCATCAGGCCGGACCGAACAGCCAGTTCAGCACAAAATGCGTCGGCGTGATTACGCCGACGGGGATAACGATAAGCAACAGCAGGAAGTACCTGAGCGGGGTCAGCTTCTTCTGCGGCTTCTCGCCGGGTCCAAAGACCCAGTTAATGTTCTTCTCCGGGTCCGTGAACAGGAAACAGAAGATCAGCACCACAACCGTCAGCGCGAGCTGCATCGGATAGGCGAGCGGATCGTAACCCGCGTTCCACAAGATCCAGATCAGCGTCGGCGGCAGCGCGAGATGAAAGAGCGAGACCGCCCGCAGCCACAATGGATACTTCCCGTCGAACATGTAACTCGTGAGCCCGAAGCGCCCAAGCAGCAGGAAATCGATCGTCCAGAAAATCTCGAGCGGCAACACGCCGACCGCCGGCATGGCGGCAAGCAGCGGACTCTCAAAAATCACCGCCGCAGCGGTGAGGAAAAGCGCGATGTCGGAAAGCCAGAGGAAATTGGATGGGCCGTAGCGCGGCCAGTAGATAACGACGAGGAATGGAACGAATATTCCGTAGGCAATCTTGAGCCAGAGGGGAACCAGCCCCTCCATCAGAGCGCCTCGACCTCAAGCACGCCAGGTACCGCCTTCATCGCGCCCGCGACCTGCGGCGAAACGGGATACCTTCCCGGCAGCTTCATTTCGACATCCGTATTGCCGCTCACGCGTAATACGAGGCTGATCGGAAAACCAGACTCGCTCTTTCCATTCACGCCGCCATTGAGCCGTTTTGCGACGAGCTCGATCGCTTCCGGCGTCTCGATCGCAACGCGCAACCCGCGCGGCGTGAAGGTCGCGACGTGATCGAGCGACTCCACGCCATGCACCCGCACGCGCACCTCATCGCCCTGCACTTCGGCGCCAGCCTGCAACAGCACGGCAGAGCCGGGCTCAAGGAGATCGCGGAAGCGCTGGAGATTTTCGGAGAAGATCACTGCTTCGAAATGTCCCGTCGGGTCCGACAGCCCAAGAATGCCGATCTTGTTGCCGGTCTTGGTCCTGCGTTCCACGCGTGAGACGACCGTCGCGGCGAGCTTGCCGCCCGCGCGCCCCTCCCTCACCTTCTGAACAAAGCTGCTCCACGTATCGGCGCCGAGCCGCTTGAACGAGAACAAATAGTCGTCGAGCGGATGGCCCGACAGGAAAAAGCCGATGGCGTCATACTCGCGGTTGAGCCGCTCGGCCGGCAGCCACTCCTCTACTTCCTGCACGTGCAGCACCGGCTTTGCCCCGATGCCGCCGAACAGCTCCGACTGACCGGACGCCGCATCCGCGCCGACGCGTTGCGCATGCGCCAGCAGCGACTCGACCGAAGCGAAGGCGCGGGCGCGCCGCGGTTCCAGACCGTCGAACGCACCGGACGCCGCCAGGCTTTCCAAAGTCCGCTTGTTCACGGCGCGCGGGTCGATGCGGGACGCGAAGTCCGACAGGTCGGCAAACGGCTTGTCGCCGCGCGCCTTGACGATTGCATCCACCGCCTGCCCGCCCACGCCGCGCAGTGCCGCGAGCGCATAGATGATGCGGTCCTCCGCAACGTCGAATTCTCGCCCGCCGCGGTTGACCGACGGCGGCTCCACAACGACGCCGAGCCGATCCGCCTCACGGCGGAATTCCGCGAGCTTGTCCGTGTTGCCGAGGTCGAGCGTCATCGACGCCGCGAGAAATTCAACCGGATAGTTCGCCTTCAAGTAAGCCGTCTGATAGGTGAGCAAGGCGTAAGGCGCGGAGTGGGATTTGTTGAAGCCGTACTCCGCGAACTTCGCGCAGGCATCGAACACCGTCTCCGCCGTCTCGCGATCAATCTCGCGCTCGAGCGCGCCCTTGAGGAAGCGGCCGCGCTGCGCGTCCATTTCCTTCTTGATCTTCTTGCCCATTGCACGGCGCAGGAGATCGGCCTCTGCGAGGCTGTAGCCGGCGAGGTCGCGCGCGATGTGTTGCACCTGCTCCTGGTAGGTGATGATGCCGTAGGTCGGCTCCAGGATCGGGACGAGCTTTTCGTGCAGATACTCGATCGCTTCGCGCCCGAGCTTGCGGGCGCAGTAAGTCGGGATGTTCGCCATCGGGCCCGGTCGATAAAGGGCAACCAGCGCGATCAGGTCCTCGAAGCGGTCAGGGCGCATGTCGACCAACGCCCGCCGCATACCCTGACTTTCCACCTGGAACACGCCGACCGTTTCACCGCGTGCCAGCATCTCGAAAGTTCGAGCATCGTCGAGCGGTATGCGCAGGAGATCGACCTCGACACCCCGGCGGCGAATGAGCTTCACCGCCTTGTCGAGCACCGTGAGGGTCTTGAGGCCCAGGAAGTCGAACTTCACGAGCCCTGCCGCCTCCACCCATTTCATATTGAACTGGGTGACTTGCATGTCGGACTTCGGATCGCGGTAGAGCGGTGTCAACTGCGACAGCGGCCGGTCGCCGATCACGATGCCCGCCGCATGGGTCGAGGCGTGCCTGTGCAGGCCCTCGAGCTTCAGCGCGATATCGAACAGCCGCTCGACGCGCGGATCTTCCTTGCGCGCTTCCTGAAGCCGGGCCTCGCCTTCGATTGCCTTGCCGAGGGTAACCGGAGCGGCGGGATTGAACGGCACCAGCTTGCAGAGCTTGTCCACCTGCCCATAGGGCATCTCCAGCACGCGTCCCACATCGCGCAGCACGCCGCGCGCTTGCATGGTGCCGAACGTAATGATCTGCGCAACCTGTTCGCGCCCGTAGCGATCCTGCACATAGCGGATCACCTCGTCGCGCCGCTCCTGGCAGAAGTCGACGTCGAAGTCCGGCATCGAAACCCGCTCAGGATTGAGGAAGCGCTCGAACAGCAGCCCGAAGCGGATCGGATCGAGGTCGGTGATCGTGAGTGAATAGGCGACGAGCGAGCCCGCCCCCGAGCCGCGGCCGGGTCCGACCGGAATGTCCTGCGACTTCGCCCACTGGATGAAGTCGGCGACGATCAGGAAGTAGCCCGCATAGTTC
>JAICQA010000360.1 GCA_025929595.1 Xanthobacteraceae bacterium | reverse complement strand
TCGCCGCCCTCCTTGGGCGTTTCCTCCCTAGACTTGGGCCGCTCTGAGCAATCGGGGCGGCCTCTTTCTTTTGATCTTGTCATTCCGGGGCGCGCGCGGAGCGAGCGAGCCCGGAATGACGGTGTAATTACTCCGCCGCGTCGCGCAGCGGTTCGATGCCGTGCGCGGTCGCCTGTGCAAGCTTCGCGATCATGCGGCCGAGATCTGTTTTCACCGTCTCGAAGCGCGGCGACTTCCGGTACTCACGCTCGTCCATATAGAGCGCGCGATTGACCTCGATCTGCACCGCGTGCAGCCCGGCGGCGGGATCGCCGTAATGCTCGGTGATGAAGCCGCCCGCGTAAGGCTTGTTGCGCAGGACCGAATAGCCGGCGGCGCGCAAGGATTCCTCGATCGTGTCGGTGACGGCGGCGGCGCAGCTCGTGCCGTAGCGGTCGCCCAGCACGATGTCGGCGCGCGGGCGCTCTTCGCGGCCGTTCGCATTCGACGGCATGGAATGACAGTCGACTAGCACGGCGGCGCCGTAGGCGCGTTGCGCGTTCACGATCATGCGGCGGAGCGCGCGATGATAGGGCTTGTAGTAAAGCTCGATGCGGGCGAGCGCTTCGTCGACCGGAATGCGCCGGTCGTAGATCTCGCGCGCATCGCCGACGACGCGGGCGATCGTGCCGAGCCCGCCGGCCACGCGCAGCGAGCGGGTGTTGGCGAAAGCGGGCAGGCGGCCCTCGAACATGCGCGGGTCGAGCTCATAAGGCTCGCGGTTCACGTCGAGGAAGGCGCGCGGGAAGTTCGCGCGCATGACCGGCACGCCGAACTTGACCGCGTCGGCAAACAACTCGTCGACGAAGGTGTCTTCCGAGCGGCGCAGGGTCGCGAGGTCGAGGCGGCTCTGGGCGATGAACCGCGAGAGATACGAGCGCCCGCTGTGCGGCGAGTTGCAGACCACCGGCCCCGACAAGGCGGCCGGCTCCGACACCTGGTGCGGGGGATCGAGCTCGTCGACAATGCGGGCGGTCATGGACTCTCGTAGGCTTGCTGCGGGCGGCAGGACGCCGCCAATGCCTATATTGCGCGGGCTTTTGGGCCGTTGTGAAGCCCGATTTCGGCGCCGCCTTTCACTCCGCATTTACCCGCATACGTGCTTATGGTGAGATTGCAGCGAGGGGCTGGGGTACGCCAAATGGACGACAAGGCAGCGAAAATGCCGAAGATATTGCTCGCCGAAGACGACGGCGACATGCGCCGCTTTCTGATCCGGGCGCTGAGCAATGCGGGCTACGAAGTGGTCTCCTTTGACAACGGCAAGTCGGCCTATGAGCGGCTGCGCGAGGAGCCGTTCGAGCTCCTGCTGACCGACATCGTCATGCCGGAAATGGACGGCATCGAACTGGCGCGGCGGGCGACCGAGATCGACCCCGAGCTCAAGGTCATGTTCATCACGGGCTTTGCCGCCGTGGCGCTCAACGCCGCCGCGCAGGCGCCGAAGGAAGCCAAGATCCTGTCGAAGCCGTTTCACCTGCGCGATCTCGTGAACGAAGTGGATCGGCTGCTGGCGGCGTGAGTTCCGCCTCCTGGCTTTGCTCGTCATGGCCGGGCTTGTCCCGGCCATCCACGTCTTGAAGCGCGGCACGGCCGATAAGGCGTGGATGCCGCAATATTGGCTTGCGCAAGTCGGGTAAACCCGACTTGCGTCGACAAGCGCGGGCATGACGAAAACGGGTGCGGCTTGCACCCCCTTGGGGGAGCCGATATGACACCCCGACCCGGAACGGGCGCGTAGCTCAGCGGAAGAGCACTACCTTGACATGGTAGGGGTCACAGGTTCGATCCCTGTCGCGCCCACCACTCCCGTCCGTTCGATCTCTTTAAATTCAGCGCCTCTGCCGCAATCGTGCTTCAATGAAGCGTTCGGCCGCGGAGGTCTCGACTTGAACGACCGGCGGAAACATTCGCGTGTGCCCGACCTGATCTGGCGGCAACGTTTTCCGTCCTTCTCGCCGGCCGCGCACGTCTTTGCCCTCGCGTGCGTTGCCGCGGCGATCGGCCTGAACCTGGCGGTCGAAGCCCCGGGTTTCCGGATCGCCCCGTTCTCCATGCTCCTTATAGCCGTCATGATCTCCGCCATTGCCGGCGGCACGGCCGCAGGCCTCACGGCGCTGATCGCCGGCGGCATCGCGGCCCGGCTGATCCTGCTTCCGGTCGGCGCGTTTCTCGTGACCGAGGCAAGCCGTCTCACCGGCCTTGCCATCTACGCCGTGACGGGCCTGTTTATTATCCTGCTGGTGGCGTTGACGCGCCGCGCGGCAATGCAGCTCGAAGTCAGCCGCGCGTCGGCGCGGGAAGAGCACGACCGTCTGGTTTCGGCGCTCGAAGCATCCGGCGCCGGTACGTGGCGCTGGGACATTCAGAACGACGTGGTCGAGTGGGATGACGCGTTGTGCCGGATGTACGGCATGGAGCGCAAGGACGCGCCGCGCAGTTCGGCCGGCTTTTTCGCCATTGTCCATCCCGACGATCAGCAACACGCGGGCGAGGTGGTGCGCCGCTGCATCGAGGGCGCGGATGTCGAGTATGAATTCCGCGCCGTGGTGCCGAAAGGGACGCTGCGGATCTACGACCGCAGCCGCTGCGTGCCCGACGCGGAGGGGCGTCCCGCCTATATGCTCGGCGCCTGCCTCGACGTCACGGAGCGGCGTCATCTTGAGGCGGAGCGCGGCCGCATTGCGACGTGGCTGACCATGGCGATGGAAGTGGCGCAGATCGGGACCTGGGAAATCGATCCGCAGACCCAGTCGGTCACGGCGTCCCCCAGCATGAATGCGATGTTCGGCCTGCCGGCAGACGGTGAGCCGCGCCCGTTTCAGGACTATCTGGACGTGATCCATCCCGACGACGCCGGCGCCGTGCAGGCAGCGATCGCGCGTCGCGCGGAGAAGCTCGAACCGGTGTCGGTCG
>JAICQA010000324.1 GCA_025929595.1 Xanthobacteraceae bacterium | reverse complement strand
GGACGACGTGATCGGTCCGAT
This sequence comes from Xanthobacteraceae bacterium, assembly GCA_025929595.1. Classification (GTDB taxonomy): domain Bacteria; phylum Pseudomonadota; class Alphaproteobacteria; order Rhizobiales; family Xanthobacteraceae; genus JAUSIF01. The sequence continues at coordinate 3,312 of JAICQA010000324.1, read as the reverse complement.
TTTTCTGGAAAAGATCGCGCCGGAACGCTGGCCGTTTCATCTCGACCGGATGTGCGACTTCTGGTCCTCGGTGTTGCTGCGCTCCGGCCGCTATCACGGCCAGCCGCTGCCGCCGCATCTGCGGCTGCCCGATCTGTCCGACGTCCATTTCGCGCGCTGGCTCGGCCTGTTCCGCACGACTGCGCGCGAGGTTTTCGGTGAGGACGACGCAACGATCGTCATCGCCACCGCCGAACGCATCGCGCAGAGCTTTCGCATCGCCGTCGCCGTTCATCACGGCGAGGATTCGATCGCGCTCCGCCCGCTGACGGAGCATCCGATGCCGGACAAACAAGGAGAGCCGACATGAAGGCGAATTACGCGATCGCCGGAACCGCGGCCATTGCGTGCTGCTGGATCGGGCTCGTGCTCGGCGTCTCTTTTCTCGCCACCGTCGCCAAGTTCAATGCGCCGAGCCTGACGCTGCCGGTAGCGCTCGATGTCGGGCGGCACACCTTCGCGCCGCTCGCGCACGCAGAATGGGTGCTCGCCATTTTGCTCGCCGCCAGCATCGTGCTGGGCACGCCGACGCCGTTCCGCCTCGCCGCGTTCGCCGCCATCGCCGCGATCCTGCTCGCGCAGGCGCTCTGGCTGCTGCCTGCGCTCGACGCACGCGTCGATACGATCATCGGCGGCGGCACGCCGCCGCCCTCCTCGCTGCATGTGGTGTTCGTGGCAGGCGAAGCGGTGAAGCTCCTGCTGCTGCTGGCGCTCGCCGCAGCCGCGTTCCGCGACCTGTTGCAGTCGGCGGCCAGTTCCGCCTGACCTATTTCACCGCCACCGCCCATTCGCCCTTGCGCATGATCGGCTCGGCGTTACCGTTCGCGTCGATGCCGTCGACATCGATCTCGGCGGAACCGATCATCCAGTCGACGTGAATGAGGCTGCGGTTGGCGCCGCGCCGCTTCAACTCGTCCTCACTCATGTCACCGCCGCCGATGATGCATTTCGAGTAAGCCTGTCCGAGCGCGATGTGGCTCGCGGCGTTTTCGTCGAACAGCGTGTTCTGAAAGAGAAGCCCGCTCTGCGAGATCGGCGACGAATGCGGGACGAGCGCCACTTCGCCGAGCCGGCGCGCGCCTTCGTCCGTGTCCATCATCTGCGTCAGCACTTCCTGGCCCTTCGTCGCCCTCGCCTCGGCGACGCGGCCCTCGGCAAAGCGCACTTCGATCCCTTCGATCAGCGTGCCCATATGCGAGAGCGGCTTGGTGCTGCGCACGGTGCCGTCGCAGCGCATGGCGTGGGGCGTCGTGAAGACTTCCTCGGTCGGGATGTTGGCGTTGCAGACGATGCCGTTCTGCGCCTTCGCCGAGCCGCCGTTCCAGTCGTGGCCGTCGGACAGTCCGACACGCAGATCGGTGCCCGGGCCGCGGAAATGCAGCGTCGAGTAACGCTTGTCGTTCAGCATCGCCTTGCGCACGTGCAGCGCGCGATTGTGCTCGGCCCAGCCGGCGACCGGGTCGGCGCCGTTCACGCGTGAGGCTTTAAGGATCGCGTCCCAGAGTTTTGCGAGCGCGACTTCCGGCGTGTCGGACGGAAACACTGCTTTCGCCCAGGCCGGAGTCGCCGCCGCGACGATCGTCCAGTTGATCGCGAAGTCGGTAATCAGTTCGAGCGCCGGCAAATACGCCTTCGAACGCGCCCGATTGGCGCGGCCGACCTTGCCAGGATCTTGCGCCGACAGCAGCGAAGGATCGTCGCCGACGACGGCGAGGCGCGCCGCGCCCGAGCGGAAGGCGGAGGCCATGCCCTCGAACAGCCAGCCGCTCGCCTTGTCGAAACTCTCGTCCGGCGCATGACGGAAACGCGACAGCGTGAGCGCGTCGTCGGTGATCAGCGTCGTGACAAGCGAGGCGCCCGCTTTGTAGGCATGATCGGAAATGAGGCGCGCGAGCGGCAGCGCGTCGAGCGGCGTCGTCATCACGAGTTCCTGACCGCGCGCCAGATTAAGTCCAACGCGGATCGCAATTTCAGCGAGCCGGTCGAGCTGCTTCTCGTGGGTGCTGGCGGAAAGGTTGGCGGGCTTGTTCATGATGCGCTCGCTTTTGGTTGCAATGATTTCCCGCAACATAGGCAAAGAAAGACGTGAATTGTAGGGCGGGCCGGCTCCCGCCCGCCATTGACAGAGCGTGCGCCGATACCCTTGTTACGGCGCCGTTGCCATTGCTTCGAATGCGCCAGGAGACCAGTCGTGACCAGCCTTCGCGCCCTTCTCGAACATCCCAAGACCGAATGGGTCATCGCCGGATTGATCGTGGTCAATGCGATCGTGCTCGGCCTCGAGACCATCCCCGAAGTCATGGCGCAGGCGGGGCCGCTGCTCGGCGCGCTAGATACCGCGATCCTCGCCGTGTTCGTCGTGGAGATCGCCGCGCGCATCTACGTCCACCGGCTTGGCTTCTTCCGCGACCCGTGGAGCCTGTTCGATTTCATCGTGGTGGGGATCGCGCTCATTCCGGCGACCGGCAATCTCTCCGTCCTGCGTGCGCTGCGCATCCTGCGCGTGCTGCGGCTGATCACGGTCGTGCCGTCGCTGCGGCGGGTGGTCGGCGGCCTCGTCGCCTCGCTCCCCGGCATGGGGTCGATCGCGCTTTTGCTTATTCTCGTATTTTATGTCGCGTCGGTCATGGCGACGCAGCTTTACGGCCGCGACTTCCCGGAGCTGTTCGGCGATCTCGGCGCGTCTGCCTTCACGCTCTTCGCCGTCATGACGCTCGAAGGCTGGGTCGACGGCGTCGTGAAGCCGGTGATGGAGAAATATCCCTACGCCTGGCTGTTCTTTATCCCGTACATTCTCATTACGACTTTCGCGGTGCTGAACCTGTTCATTGCGGTGATCGTGAACGCCATGCAGCTCGAATACGAGCAGGCACGCACCGAGGAAGAAGCGCAGCATCGCGAAGAGCAGAAGAAGCTGGGTGCGATCCGCGCGACGGAGTCGGACATCCTGGAAGAAATCCGGGCGCTGAGGGCGGAGGTGAGGGCGTTGCGGGAAAGGCCAAGTTAAAAACAATGTCATCCCGGCCGAGGCCGCAGGCCGAGAGCCGGGATCCAGGAACACGGACGCAATGGGTTCTGGATCCCGGGTCTGCAGCGCACCGCTTCGCGCTGCGCTGCGCCCGGGATGACAGCTATTTGGTGTAAGGCCTGAAATGTTTCGACAGCTTCAGGCCCTGCGCCTGATAGTTCGAGCCGAGACTCTCGCCGTATAATTTTATCGGCCGCTCGGTGAGCTGCTCATAGACGAGGCGGCCCACGATCTGACCGTGCTCG
>JAICQA010000445.1 GCA_025929595.1 Xanthobacteraceae bacterium | reverse complement strand
CTTTGCCTTGTCGGCCGGCCCGGCACGGTCGCGCTGCGGGGCGGTATCGCTCTTCGGCTCCTGCTTGGTTTCTTGCTTGGTTTCCTGGCGCGCCGCCGGTGCCTTCGTGGGAGCGGCGGCGTCCTTGGCCTTGTCCGGCGCGCTTTTGGCCGCGCCCTTCGCGTCATCCTTGGCCTTGTCCGGGGCGCTCCTGGCTGCGCCCTTTGCGTCATCCTTGGTCGGGGGCGCCTTGTCCTTCTCCCTGGCTTTGGCGTCGCCTCGCTCGGGGCGCCGCGACTTCCCCTTGCCGTCATCGTCGTCGTCGGCCTTCGGCTGGGCTTGGGCGAGCCGAAGGGCGGCGGCGCCGGTCGCCTGCTGGCTGGCCGCGGGTGCCGTGACGGAGACAAGGAAGAAAAGGCCGAGCATGGCCGCAATGAAGGCTTGCAACTGCATGAAGAGGTCCCTTGGTGAGTGAGATGGCGCGAAGGCCGCGCACCAACGTGCCGGCCGCCGGATCGTTCCCCGACAGCGCGAATCTGCCGCGCCGCCGTGACGGCAATGGGCCAGCAATGTGACGGTTGACGAACGAGGCCGGGGTCCGCAAAAGGCTGCGGCTGCCCGTGCCGCCGCAAAGGAGTCACAATGCCGCTCGACCGGAACCGTCTCGCCGAATTGCTCAATCAGCTGGGCGACGAGAAAGACGAAACCGTGCTCACTGCCGCGCGCGAAGCGAACGCGCTGGTCGCGGCGTCCGGACAGAGCTGGAGCGAGGCGATCGCGACGAGCGTCGATGCCGTCGATGCACCGTCGGCACCGGCCATGGATACAGGGTCTGGAATGGCCGGGGGCAAGTCGAACGACGCGCGGCTGGTCGACCGGCTGCTGGCGCGACGCGACCTGTCCGACACGCTGCGCGGCGACCTCGAGGAGTTCAAGCGTCAGCTGGCATCCGGCAAGCTCGACCAGATGGATGCCGATTACCTGCGCGCGCTCGCGAAGCGGCTTGGGGTGTAAACGGCTGGTGGTCCCGACAGGAGTCGAACCTGTGACCTTCGGTTTAGGAAACCGCTGCTCTATCCAGCTGAGCTACGGGACCGCCGCGCGTCCTTAGCACAGGCGTTCCCCGCCTGCATCGCGGCGCCGGAATCTGGCAGCCGCGCCTGTCCTGCCGCATAATCGCCCTCTTGCCGCCCTCGAATTGAAGGCGATGCGGGAGCGTGGGGACGTGCGGACGCTGGTTCGACGGTTGTTGTTCGTGCTGGCGGTAATGCCGCCGGCCGGCAGCGCCATGTCGTCGGAGCTTGCCCCGCTCAAGGACTGCGCCGCCGGTCTTGCCGTTTCATCCGCCGAAGTGCTCGCCGCGCGGGACGGCATGACGTTGCGCCTGAAGGAAGGCGGCGAAATCCGGCTCGCCGGGATCGTCACGCCGACCGAGCATGACGGCGGTGTAGACGCCGCGCAGCGGGCCGCCGCCATCCTTGACCGGCTGCTCGCCGGCAAGCGCATCATCGTTCACGCGGCGCCGGAGCCCGACCGCTATGGCCGCTTCGTCGCGCAGGTTGTCGCGGACGGCGCATGGGTGCAGGCGGCGCTGCTGCGCGCCGGCATGGCGCGCGTGATGCCGGCGGATCACGCGGCCGATTGCACCGCCGCGCTGCTCGACGCCGAGCAGCATGCGCGCAAGATGCGTGCGGGCTTCTGGGACAGCGAACTGTTCGCGATCGAACGCGCGTCGGCCGTCTCCGATCTCACCGCCGCGGCGGGCCGCTTCATGCTGGTGGAGGCCAATGTGCGCCGGGTGGGCGAATCGGGCGGGCGGCTTTATCTCGATTTCGGCCGCCGCTTTACAGAAGATTTCACGATTGTGATCCCGCG
>JAICQA010000400.1 GCA_025929595.1 Xanthobacteraceae bacterium | reverse complement strand
TTCGGAGCAGGATAGTTGCTCAACTCCCCGAACAGCTCGATCAGCTTCGGATCGGCGGACAGCTCGATCTGCTGCCGCAGCCGTTCATGCAGATGCGCGCGCCATTCGGAAAAATTTTCGATACGCGGTGCGAGTCCCTCCGGGTGCAGGCTCAACCGCAAGACATTAACGGGCGACGTGAGCAGGCTTGCGCCGACGCCGGCGAGCAGCGGCGCGACGGCGGCGTTCGATTGAACGAGCGTCCAGTGGCGGTCGATCGCGAGCGCCGGGTAGGGTTCATGGCCCTTCAACACGAGCTCGATCGCCTTGCGCGCGGCGGCGAGCGCGGGATCGTCGAGCTTGCGCTCGGCAAAGACCGGGGCGAAGCCGGCCGCGACCAGCAGCAAGTTGCGCTCGCGCAGCGGGATGCCGAGCCGCTCGGTCAGCCGCAGGATCATGTCGCGCGAGGGCTGCGCGCGGCCCGTCTCGATGAAGCTCAGATGACGCGTCGAAATCTCCGCCTCGCCCGCGAAGTCGAGCTGGCTCATGCGGCGGCGCTGGCGCCACTCGCGCAGCAGGTCGCCGACGGGCTTGGTTGCGGTTGCCGATCTCATGTTCCGACCCTAACCCGGATGCGGCGCGCTCTCCATTACCTGTGACGTAATCGACTCCACTCCCGCGGCTGGCAAAGGTGGCGCCATCCTCGAACCAAGGGAGAAAATCATGACCTTCACGATGCCTTCCAACCTCCTTCGCCTTGCATTGATTGCTGATGCCATCGCGAGCGGCGTCACGGGCCTCCTGATGTTTGCCGGTGCCGCCCTGCTTACGGGCCTGCTCGGTCTGCCGGAAGAGCTCCTGCGTTATGCTGGTCTCGTGCTGCTGCCCTTTGCGGCCTTCGTCGCCTTTATCGGCACGCGCACCGACATTCCGCGCGCGGCCGCGGGCACGGTCGTCGTGGTGAACTTTGCCTGGGTCGCGGCCAGCGTCGCGCTGCTTGTCAGCGGAACGGTGATGCCGACCATGCTCGGCTATGCGTTCGTGCTGGCGCAGGCGCTTGCCGTCGGTGTGTTGGCTGAACTGCAATGGATCGGTCTGCGCCGTGAATCGCGTACGGCGTAGCAAAATCGTCAGCTCATTCCCGCGCAAGGGTCCGCGCTTCGCGCGGCCCGAGGGTAAACTTCAGCGAAAATCCAGAACAACAATCTCGAAATTCGAAGCTTGTCGCTCTGGTCCCCGCTGGAGTTTATCCCGGGCCGGCCAAAGGCCGGACCCGGGACGGGGACGAGCGCTTTTCAGGTCTCGCGCGCGATCAGGCGGCGCAATGCGTTCTTCAGATGCTTTTTCTCGGTCGCGCTGTGATTTTTCAGCACGCGCGCCTCGTGTGCTTTGGCCTCGGCGATGAGCCCCGCAACCAGCGCGCGGCCCTTGTCGGTGGCGACCACCCGTACCCGGCGCCGGTCACCCTTGGCGCTTTCGCGCGCCACGTAGCCTTCCACCTCCAGCCGGTCGAGCGCCTTGGTCATGGTCGGCTGCTTGAACAGGCACGCGGCGGCAAGCTCGCCGACCGTGAGGCCGTCGGTGCCATCGAGTACCGCCAGCACGCGCCAGCGCGGCAACGGTATTTTGCGGGCGCGCAACTGCGCGTGAAACTCGCCGCTTGCCATCGCGCTCGCCCGCGACAGCAGGTACAACAGATAGTCGTCGATGAAGCGGCGGCTGCCGGCCTTTGGCGGCAATAGCGGTGCGCGCTTTGCTGCGCCGCGATGCGCGCGTTTGCCGGTCGTGGAACGGGATGCCATGGCGGCGTCCGTAATCCTTGACACTTAAATATATTCCTTTTCATATATTATCGCACGCTGCTAGACTGGCAAGCGAGGCAAACCAAGGCGGAGTCGGCTCATGCTGCGCGACCGCATTGAAGCGAAATGGATCGACGCCTTCGAGCGCGTCTTTGCGCTCTGCAAGGTAGGCCGCGGCGAGGCCGTCGCCATTCTTTCCGAAACCCAGTCGCGCCCGATCAATGTGCATCTGGCCGAGCTGGCGCTCGCGCGCCTTGGCGCAACCGTTTTCCACGTCATCGTTCCGACACCGCCGCAGGATGCGCCGGTACCGGTGCGCTCGACCGGCGCCTCGGGCGCGCTCTCCGGTCAACGGGCGGCGCTCGAAAGTCTCAAGGCGGCGGGGCTGGTCGCCGACCTCACGGTCGAGGGGTTACTGCACGCGCCGGAGCTGCCGGAGATTTTGTCCGGCGGCGCGCGCGTGATGATGATCTCGAACGAGCATCCTGACGCGCTCGAACGGCTCGTGCCCGAGCCCGAGATGGAAGGCCGCGTGAAGGCGG
>JAICQA010000440.1 GCA_025929595.1 Xanthobacteraceae bacterium | reverse complement strand
GCGGTCGGCGACACCGTGATCGCCGGCAACTATGTCGACGTGAAGCCGGGCAACGTCATGCCGCTCGGCAACATGCCGATCGGCACCATCGTGCACAACGTCGAATTGAAGATCGGCAAGGGCGGCCAGATCGCGCGCTCGGCCGGCACCTATGCCCAGCTGGTCGGCCGCGACCATGACTACGTGATCGTGCGCCTGAATTCGGGCGAGCAGCGCCTGGTCCACGGCCGCTGCACCGGCACCATCGGTGCGGTGTCGAACCCGGACCACATGAACATCTCGATCGGCAAGGCCGGTCGTAACCGCTGGCTCGGCCGCAAGCCGCATAACCGCGGCGTCTCCATGAACCCGGTCGACCATCCGCACGGCGGCGGCGAAGGCCGCACCTCGGGCGGCCGCCATCCGGTGACGCCGTGGGGCAAGCCGACCAAGGGCAAGAAGACCCGCTCGAACAAGTCGACCAATCGATTCATTCTCATCAGCCGCCACAAGCGGAAGAAGTAAGGAACGCCGGACATGGTTCGTTCAGTCTGGAAAGGCCCGTTCGTCGAAGGCTCTCTGCTCAAGAAGGCAGATGCCGCGCGAGCGTCCGGCCGTCATGACGTGATCAAGATCTGGAGCCGCCGCTCGACCATCCTGCCGCAGTTCGTCGGCCTGGTTTTCGGCGTCTACAACGGCCAGAAGCATGTGCCGGTATCGGTTAACGAGGAAATGGTGGGCCACAAGTTCGGCGAGTTCTCGCCGACCCGGACCTTCCACGGCCATTCTGGCGACAAGAAAGCCAAGAAGGCTTGAGGACTGAGCGATGAGCAAACCTAAGCGCGAACGGAGCCTCCCGGACAACGAGGCCAAGGCGATCGCCCGAATGCTGCGGGTGAGCCCGCAGAAGCTGAATCTTGTCGCGCAGTTGATTCGCGGCAGGAAGGCTTCGCAGGCGCTCGCGGACCTGCAGTTCTCGCGCAAGCGGATCGCGGTCGACGTCAAGAAGTGCCTGGAATCGGCGATCGCAAACGCCGAAAACAATCACGATCTCGAGGTCGACGATCTGATCGTCGCCGAGGCGCATGTCGGCAACGGCATCGTCATGAAGCGCTTCGCACCGCGCGGCCGTGGCCGTTCGGGCCGTATTTTCAAACCGTTCTCGCAGCTGACGATCGTCGTTCGTCAGGTCGAGGCCGAGGCTAGCGCTTAAAGCGAGCGCAGGAGAGAACGATGGGTCAAAAAATCAATCCAATCGGACTTCGTCTCGGCATCAACCGGACGTGGGATTCCCGTTGGTTCGCCGGCAAGAACGAGTACGGCAAGCTGCTGCATGAAGACGTGCAGATCCGCGAGATCCTGCACAAGGAGCTCAAGCAGGCGGCCGTCGCCAGGATTGTGATCGAGCGTCCGCACAAGAAGTGCCGCGTGACGATCCACTCGGCGCGTCCCGGCGTCGTGATCGGCAAGAAGGGCGCCGACATCGACAAGCTGCGCAAGCGGGTTGCCGACATCACCGCCTCCGACGTCGTCATCAACATCGTCGAAATCCGCAAGCCCGAACTCGACGCCACCCTGGTCGCCGAATCGATCGCCCAGCAGCTCGAGCGCCGCGTCGCTTTCCGCCGCGCCATGAAGCGGGCCGTGCAGTCGGCCATGCGGCTCGGCGCGCAAGGGATCCGCATCAATTGCGGCGGCCGGCTTGGCGGCGCGGAAATCGCCCGCGTCGAATGGTATCGCGAGGGCCGGGTGCCGCTGCACACGCTGCGCGCCGATGTCGATTACGGCGTCGCCACCGCCTTCACCACCTATGGCACCTGCGGCGTCAAGGTCTGGATCTTCAAGGGCGAGATTCTGGAGCACGATCCGCTCGGCTCCGAGAAGCGCGCCATGGAAGGCACCGAATCGACGCGCCGCAGCCAGGCT
>JAICQA010000123.1 GCA_025929595.1 Xanthobacteraceae bacterium | reverse complement strand
GGGCAAAAATGTGAAACCGCTCGTGACTGGACGTTCTGCCGGCAATCGTTAACAAGCGCGGAATGGCTGCGTCTTCCGCCGATTCCCCGCGAATTTCCTCAATCTACCGCTACCCGGTGAAAGGCCTGTCCGGCGAGCGGATGGCCCGTGCCGAGCTTGCGCCCGGCGCCACGCTGAAAGCCGACCGGGCCTTCGCGCTCGAGAACGGCCCCTCGGGCTTCGACCCGGCGGCGCCAAGCTGGCAGCCCAAGATCAAGTTTCTCTGCCTGATGCGGAACGCGAAAATCGCGGCGCTCGACACCCGCTATGACGATTCTACCGGCACGCTGACGGTCAAGCGCGACGGCCGGATGCTGATCGAGGCCGATCTATTGAAGCCCGCGGGCCGCGCGGCGCTCGAAAGTTTCTTTCAGGGCTTCATGGGCGGCGAGGCGCGCGGACCGGTCCGGCTTTTGCGGTCACCCGGTCACAGCTTTTCGGATGTGGCGAAGAAGGTCGTGTCGATCATCAACCTGCAAAGCGTGGCCGCGCTCGGCGAAGCGATCGGCCGGACCGTTCACCCGCTCCGTTTCCGCGGCAACCTGCATGTCAACGGTTGGCCGGCGTGGCTCGAGACGCAGATGATCGGCCACGAGATCGAGATCGGGGCCGCGCGTCTTCGCGTGGTGAAAATGATTCAGCGCTGCGCGGCGACGGAAGTAAATCCGGAAACCGCCGAGCGCGATATGGATGTGCCGCAGTCGCTCTATCGGCTGACCGGCGAGGACGATTGCGGCATTTACGCAGAGGTTGTCAGCGGCGGAACGATCGCCGAAGGCGACGCGATCAACGTGCCCTGATTACTCGCCGGGCTTCGCGGCTTCGCCGGACGGCGCACCCGTATCGGGCGAACCCTCACCACGCTGCTCCATGTCGTTCGGACCGCGCGGACGGAAACGGCGGCGGCGGCGGCCGAAGCGATCGCCGCGATCTCCGCGGTCGCCCTGCTCATTCTCCCCGCCATTGCCCTGCGGCTGCGGCGCACCGCCGCCGGTGATGAAAGCCGGCAGTCCTGCGTCGCGCTGCTCGTCGTCGCGCCGCTGATAGCCCTGGAAGTTCGGCTGCGGCTGGTGTTGCTGCGGCTGCGGCTGATGCTGCGGCCGCTGCATCTGCTGGTTCGGCGCGCCGTTCTGGAGCGGCTGGCCACCCTGCATCGGCTGCTCGCCCGTGTCGTCGCCGTCGTCGTCGAAATCGTCGCGGCCGTCCATGTCGGGACGCTGGAACGGCTGCTGCGGCTGCGCGTGCGGATTCTGCTGCGCGAACTGCACCTGCGCCGCCATGATGAGGCGATAATAATGTTCGGCGTGCTGGAGATATCCTTCCGCCGCCACGGGATCGCCGGAGGACTGGGCGTCGCGCGCAAGCTGCGCGTATTTTTCGGCGATGTGGTGAGCGGTTCCGCGGATCTTCACATCCGGCCCGTTCGACTCATACACCCGCGTCATCGGATTGTGTCCGCGGCGGTTGCGGCCACGCATGCGCTTGTTGTTGTTCTGCCCGTTTCTCATCACATCCAGTCTCTCGTTTTGCGCGGCTAAGCCGCCTTACCCTTACTCGCGACCGTCCGTCTCCGCGTGGAGACGGAACACAAAGGTGCTACCCGCAGCCGCTTTGACTGCGTCGATTGCGCCACGCCCAGGTCGCGGTTGGGCTATGCGCATAAATCTTGTCGAAGTGTGTTCACGAATCTGGAGACCAACCGCGTTCTACGCGGATTTCCTTCCCCTTGGCTTCGCGCCGCAGCCTGAACTGCGCGCGACAATCGGTGAAGCGTCAGACCCTGGATTTTGCTGCCGGCGATCCCTGCCAAACCTGCCAGCCAGACCGCTCTTCGCGGTCGTTGCGCGTTACCGCCCTTTGGCCGAAACGCGCGCCCCGGATCGAATCTTGAAGGGACACTAGTGCGCTTTGGGCCGTTCTCCAAGCGGTTTTTTAGCTGCTCTTTGCCAGAACCAGTGCTCTGGGGTGGCCCGAAAGGTCGCAGCGGGCGGGTCCGTTAACATTCAGTTGGGCATGCCGGGCGAGATTTGCAACGGCCGGCTCCTGACCGGCGCCGAGCTCGAGAATCGCGACGCCGTCGGGCGTCAGCAACCGCGAAAGTTCCGCGACGATCGCACGATAGGATTCCAGTCCGTCGGCGCCGCCGTCGAGCGCGCGGGGCGGATCGTGTTCCCGCACCTCGCGCGCGAGGCCGGCGATGTCGCCGCTCGGAATATAAGGCGGATTGGAAACGACGATGTCGAACTGCATTCCGATCGCGCTCGCCCAGTCGCCGCACACGATGCGCGCGCGGTGCGCAATGCCGAGCACCGCGAGATTTGAGCGCGCGGTTCTCGCCGCTTCCACGTCGCGCTCAGCGCCGACGCCGAACGCCTTCGGATATTCGAGCAGGAGTGCGGCGAGCAGGATGCCGGAACCCGTGCCGAGATCGAGGATGCGCAGCGGCGCACCCTTGTTTGGCTTCGCTTCCAGCGCGGCTTCGACGAGCGTTTCCGTCTCCGGACGCGGCACCAGCGTCGCGGGCGACAGCAAGAATTCCCGGCTCCAGAATTCCTTCGTGCCGAGGATACGCGCCACCGGCTCACCATTCACCCGCCGTTTGAGCGCCTTCCTGAACCGCAACCGGGCATCGTCCGGCACGGCTTTCTCGGAGATCGCGATCAACTCGCCGCCCTCGACCCCGAGCGCACGCGCCAGCAGCACACGCGCGTCGAGTGCGGCATTCTCAACGCCCGCCTCGCGCAAAGTTGCAACGGCGCCGCGATAAAGCGAACCGGCCGTGAAAACGCGCTCGTCGGCCCTGCGCCTTGCGGCCATCGCCCTCACACGCTCTCTTCGGCGGCCAGCAACTCCGCCTGCCGGTGAGCGACCAGCGCATCGATCACCTCGCCGAGTGCGACACCTTCCATCACCTGTGGCAGCTTGTGCAGCGTCAGATTGATCCGGTGGTCGCTCACGCGCCCCTGCGGATAGTTATAGGTTCGGATGCGCTGCGATCGGTCGCCGGAGCCGACCATGCCCTTGCGCTCAGCGGCGCGCTCGCTGTCGAGCCGCGTGCGTTCCTGGTCGTAAAGTTTCGTGCGCAGCAGCTCCATCGCCCGCGCCTTGTTCTTGTGCTGCGAGCGCTCGTCCTGCACGCCGACAACGATCCCGCTCGGCAGATGCGTGATGCGCACGGCGGATTCCGTCTTGTTGACGTGCTGCCCGCCCGCTCCCGACGCACGGAAGACGTCGATGCGCAGATCCGCCTCGTCGATATCGACATCCACCTCGCCCGCCTCGGGCAGCACAGCGACGGTCGCCGCCGACGTATGAATGCGCCCCGAGGTTTCCGTGTCGGGCACGCGCTGCACGCGGTGCACGCCCGACTCGTATTTCAGCTTGGCGTAAACGCCCTGCCCGCGCACGGCCGCCACCACTTCCTTGTAGCCGCCGACCGTACCTTCGCTCGCGGAAATGACTTCGACTTTCCAGCCCTGCAACGCGGCGTAGCGCTCGTACATGCGGAAGAGATCGCCCGCGAACAGCGACGCCTCGTCGCCGCCGGTGCCCGCGCGCACTTCAAGGATCACGTCGCGTTCGTCGGCGGCGTCCTTCGGCAGCAGCGCCACGCGCAATTCCTGCTCAAGGGTTTCGATGCGGCCGGCGAGCGCGCGTTTCTCGTCCGACGCGACGTCGCGCATGTCGGAGTCGGTCGAAGGATCGTCGAGCAGCGCCTTGACCTCTTCGAGATCCGCCTCCGCCTTGCGATAGGCATTCACGGCCTCGACCACCGGCTTCAGCTCGGCATATTCGCGCGAGAGCTGCACGAACCGCCCGCGTTCGGGATTCGCCGAAAGCTCCGCCTCCGCCCTCTTGAAGCGGGCAACGATAGCGTCGAGGCGGTTGGCAGGCAGCATGGCTCAGACCGGCACACCGTGCTCGGCAGCGAAGGCCTCAAGCCGCTCGCGCACCGTGCGGTCGCCGTCCCGCTCCAGAAGAACGGGGGCGAGCATCTTCTCTGCCTTGCCGACATCGAGCCCGAGGATCATCGCCTTTACCGGACCGATCGCCGCCGCCGAAACGGAGAGTGCGCGGAAGCCGAGCGCGAGCAGCGCCATCGCCTCCAACGGCCGCGACGCCAACTCGCCGCAGAGCGTGATGGGCTTGTCATGCGCGCGGCCAGCGTCCGCGATTGCCTTGAGCGCCCGCAAAACGGGCGGTGAGAGCGCATCGAAACGACCCGCCACACGGGCATTGCCGCGATCGGCCGCGAACAGGAACTGCACCAGGTCGTTCGAGCCGACCGAAAGGAAATCCGCGCGCTTCAGCATCTCGTCGAGCGCGAACAGGAGCGCCGGCACTTCCACCATGGCGCCGATTTGCACCTGCTCCGGCAACGCGTGGCCGTGCCGACGCAGATGCGTGAGTTCTCGTTCCACGAGCGAACGGGCGCTCTCGAATTCCTCAACCGCCGCCACCATCGGAAACATCAGGCGCAAATCGCGCCCGGCCGCGGCGTGCAGGAGCGCACGCAACTGGATGCGCAGGAGCGCGGGCCGGTCGAGGCCGACGCGGATTGCACGCCACCCGAGCGCCGGGTTCTCTTCTTCCAGCGAGCGCATGTAGGGCAGCACCTTGTCGCCGCCGATATCGAGCGTTCGGAACGTGACGGGCTTGCCGTCGGCGGCGTCGAGCACGGTGCGATAGAGCCGCAGTTGCTCGCCGGTGCGCGGCAGGGTGGCCGCCACCATGAACTGCAGTTCGGTGCGGAAAAGCCCGATACCGTCCGCTCCCGTCTCCTTCAGATGCGGCAGATCGACGACAAGACCCGCGTTGATGAGGAGCTGCACCTGCTCGCCGTCGCGGCTTACCGCCGGTTTGTCGCGCAACGCCGCGTACTGCGCCTGCCGCCGCGCCCGCAACCGGACTTTTTCGGCGTAGGCGGATTCGATGCCCGCCGGCGGGCGCAAGTGGATTTCGCCCGCGTCGCCATCGACGATGATCGGGTCGCCCTGATCGGCGATGCTCGCCGCATTCTCCACTTGGCCGACGGTCGCGACACCAAGCGCGCGGGCGACGATCGCCACATGGCTCGTCGCCGTGCCTTCTTCCAGCACCAGTCCGCGCAGCCGCGAGCGGTCGAAATCGAGCAGCGCCGCCGGACTCATGTTGCGCGCGACGAGAATGGAATTCTCCGGCAGATCCTCACGCCGCGGGAACTGGTCCGCGCCCATCAGCTCGCGCATCAGGCGGTTCGCGAGATCGTCGAGATCGTGCAGCCGTTCACGCAGATAAGGATCGGTTTGCCGCTGCATGCGTGCCCGCGTGTCGGATTGCACGCGCTCGACCGCCGCTTCCGCCGTGAGGCCGGTCATTACGGCCTCGCGCAGCTTGTGCAGCCAGCCGCGGTCATGCGCGAACATGCGGTAGGCTTCGAGCACATCACGGTGCTCGCCCGCGCGCGTCATGCCTTCTTCTTCGAGCATCACGTCGATCGACGCGCGCAGCGTATCGACCGACTGATCGAGCCGCTTCAATTCCTTCTGGATGTCGTCGGCTATGAAGTTCTTCACGACGACGCGCGGCTCGTGCAGCACCACGCGCCCGAGTCCGATCCCTTCCGCCAGCGCCAAGCCCTTCGCTTGTACCGCGCGCCGCACCGCCGGCTCCGCACCCGGCCGGGCGAGCGATGAGAGCTCGCCCGAGGCAATCATCTCCGCGAGCACCATCGCCGTCGTTTGCAGCGCCTCGACTTCCTCTTCGCTGTAGGTGCGATGCGCGCGGTTCTGCACGACAAGCACGCCGAGCGTGTTGCCCGCACGCAGCACGGGCACGCCAAGGAAGGAGTGATAGATTTCTTCGCCCGTCTCCGGCTTGTAGGCGAATGCCGGGTGTTCCTGCGCGTTGGGAAGGTTCAGCGCCTGCGCCTCGGTCGCCACGAGGCCGACAAGGCCCTCTCCCGCGCCGAGCACGGTCTGGTGGACGGCCTCGCGGCTCAAGCCTTCGGTGGCATAGAGCTCAAGGCTGCCGTCCACGCGCAGCACATAGACCGAGCAGACTTCCGCCACCATGTTGGCGGCGATCATCACCACGATCTTGTCGAGTCGCTCCTGCGCGCTGACCCGCTCCGCCATGACCTCGCGGAGCCGTCGAAGCAGAACGCGCGGACCGCCCAGCGCGCCACGCATGGGCTTCCTTCCTGTCGGGGCGCCGCGCCGCCCTTATGATTTGCAGAAACAACCCGCGCGGGAGACCGAGCCCGCGCCCTCGCTAGAGGCGGTGCCCGATTTTCGTTTGCCGTACCTTCGAGCCGTTACACACGTTTATAACCAAACCAAGTCGGCTGACCCGGACCCTAGCGGTCGAGTCCATATACTGAATGCAAAGTCCGTACCGCAAGCTCGGTATAGGCGGCGTCGATCAGGATCGAAATCTTGATTTCCGAAGTGGAAATGGCGCGGATATTGATTCCCCGCTCCGCCAGCGCCTTGAAGGCCGTTGCTGCAACGCCCGCATGACTCCGCATCCCGACTCCGATGATCGAAACTTTGACCACGTCCTTGGCCCCTTCGACCGCGGCAAAGCCCACCCCGTCCTTGACCTTCGCGAGCACCTGCTGGGCGCGGTCGTAGTCGGCGACCGGCACCGTGAAGGTGATGTCGGTCCGGCCGTCGGCCGAGATATTCTGGACGATCATGTCCACGTTGATGTGTGCCTCGGCGAGCGGCCCGAAGAGCGCGGCGGCGACGCCCGGCTTGTCGGCCACGCGGCGGATCGAAAGCTGTGCTTCGTCCTTCGAGAAGGCGATTCCGGTGACAACCTGGCTTTCCACGATCTCCTCCTCGTCGCAAATCAGCGTGCCCGGCGGCGTGCCGTGCGGGTTGATGTCCTCGGGCTTCTCGAAGCTTGAGCGCACGAAGACGCGCACACGCTTCTGCATCGCAAGCTCCACCGAGCGTACCTGCAGAACCTTGGCGCCGAGCGACGCCATCTCGAGCATTTCTTCATAGGCGACCTTGTCGAGCCGCCGCGCCTTGTCGGCGACGTTCGGGTCGGTCGTGTAGACACCGTCGACGTCCGTGTAGATGTCGCAGCGGTCGGCCTGGATGGCTGCCGCGACCGCCACCGCGCTCGTGTCCGAACCCCCGCGGCCGAGCGTGGTGATGCGGCCGGTTTCCTTGTGGATGCCCTGGAAGCCCGCGATCACTGCGACCTGCCCATGCTCGCGGAAGCGCTTGACCAATTCTTCGCCGTTGATGCCGACAATGCGTGCGGAGCCGTGTGTGCCGTCGGTCCAAATCGGCAACTGCCAGCCCTGCCAGGAGCGCGCCGACACGCCCATGCTTTCGAGCGTGATCGCAAGCAGTCCCGCCGTCACCTGCTCGCCGGAGGCCACCACGGCGTCATACTCGCGCGTGTCGTGCAGGGGTGCGGCCTGCCGGCACCAGCCCACGAGCTCATTCGTCTTGCCAGACATGGCCGAAACGACGACGGCGACCTCATGCCCGGCCTTGACCTCCCGCTCCACATGGCGGGCGACATTGCGGATGCGGTCGATGTCGGCGACCGAGGTGCCGCCAAACTTCATGACAAGCCGGGCCATGGCGGCGGCTTTTCCTCGTGCTAGGGAGAACTGGGCGACAGGATCGCCGGTTAAGGGCCGGCATTGATACAATCGCCTTTCGCCGCCCGCAACGGCGGCGGCTCTCAGGACGGCTGAAATGGCTAATGCCACGGAACGTCAGAGCACCATCGACGAGGCCGAGGTGGCGCGCTTTGCCGCGCTCGCCAGCCACTGGTGGAACGCGCGCGGCCCGATGGCGCCGCTGCACAAGTTCAACCCTGTCCGCCTCGCCTTCATCCG
>JAICQA010000187.1 GCA_025929595.1 Xanthobacteraceae bacterium | reverse complement strand
CTTCACAACGGCCCAAAAGCCCGCGCAATATAGGCATCGGCAACGTCCTGCCGCCCGCCTTGAGCCCACGAGAGTCCATGACCGCCCGCATTGTCGACGAGCTCGACCCCCCGCACCAGCTGTCGGAGCCGGCCGCCTTGTCCGGGCCCGTGGTCTGCAACTCGCCGCACAGCGGGCGCTCCTATCTCTCCCGTTTCATCGCCCAGAGCCGCCTCGACCTCGCGACGTTGCGCCGTTCGGAGGACACCTTCGTCGACGAGCTGTTCGCCGACGCGGTCAAATTCGGCGTACCGGTCATGCGCGCGAATTTCCCACGCGCTTTCCTCGACGTGAACCGCGAGCCCTATGAGCTCGACCCGCGCATGTTCGAGGGCCGCCTGCCCGCCTTCGCCAACACGCGCTCGCTGCGGGTGGCCGGCGGGCTCGGGACGATTGCCCGCGTCGTCGGCGACGCGCGCGAGATCTATGACCGGCGCATTCCGGTCGACGAGGCGCTCGCCCGCATCGAGCTTTACTACAAGCCCTATCATCGCGCGCTCCGCCGCATGATCGTGAACGCGCAACGCGCCTACGGCGTCGCCGTGCTGGTCGACTGTCATTCCATGCCGTCGAATGCGAACGGGCGCGAAGAACGCCCGCGCGCCGACATCGTCCTGGGCGACCGCTACGGCACGAGTTGTGCCGCGGCCGTCACCGACACGATCGAGGAATCGCTGCGCGCCGCCGGCTATTCGGTCCTGCGCAACAAGCCTTATGCGGGCGGCTTCATCACCGAGCATTACGGCGACCCCGCCGCCGGGCTTCACGCGGTGCAGATCGAGGTCAATCGCGCGCTCTACATGGATGAGCGCGAATACCGGAAGACGCCGCGCTTCGAGACCGTGAAGACCGACCTCGGCCGCATGATCGCGAAACTCGCACAGGCGACCGCACACGGCATCGAGCCCCTGCGCGACGCCGCCGAGTAATCGGCTTCAGAAAAGAAAGAGGCCGCTTCGGTTGCCCGAAGCGGCCCAAGTCTAGGGAGGAAACGCCCAAGGAGGGCGGCGAGTAACGCGACGCCAATCGCATTACCGCGCTGCACAAACATAAGGTGCGGCGCCAGAAGTGCAAGGAAATGGCTATGTTTTATAACTATCTCAGGCATGCGCGTCGGGCATGGCTAGGCAAGCGCGCCTAATTAGCGGGCGCGCGCCATGTCGCGCGCGGGGTCGTGCGAACGCAGATAAATCAACGTGCAGACGGCAAGCACCGCGGCGATGCAAGCGAACGCTGCGCGATATGCGTTCACCGGATAGATCCCATCGGGCGCGTCGAAAAGTCCCACCACCGCGCCGGTCGCGGCCTGCACAATGAACACGCCGCCCATCGTCGCGAGATTGAGCACGGTCAGTCCACGCCCGACGAATTGCGGCGGCAGCAGCGAACGGCCGTGCGCGGTGATGATCGCGGTGCAGCTCGCGAAGAACCCGAACACCACGAACCAGACGACCAGCACCGGTTCGCTCGGCTTGCCGACAACCGCGAGCCACAGGAGTGAGCACACGGTGACGGCGGCGGCGGACGCGGTCGGAATCTTGTAGCTCTTGAACAGACGGTCGGCCGGTCCCCAGAGCGCGCTCGCAATCAGATGCGTCGCCGCCAGCACGAACAGCATATTGCCGCGCTGGTCGAGGTCGTAGCCATAGACATGCGCGAGATACGGGCCCGCCCATAGTCCGAAGATCGTGAGAAATGTCGAGTAGCCCGCAAACTGCATCGCGAACACATAAAGGTAGGAGCGAAGCCGCACGACATCCTTCAGTCCGGCGAACGCCTCAGCGAGCGATTCCGACGATTTCGGACGCACGACCCCCGGCGGATCGTCGCGCGCCACGGCATAGACAAAGACGCCGACAACCGCCGCCACGGCCGCGACCGCGAGGAAGCTCGAACGCCAGCCGATCGCCGCCGTCGCGAACGCGAGCGGCGCCGTCGCCGCGATGACGCCGATCCCGGAAAACCCGAGCTGGATGCCGACCAGCGTCGAGAAACGCTCGGGCGGAAACCAGCGGCTGTAGATCGCGAGCGGCCCCATGAAGAAGCTCGCGCAACCGAAGCCCATCAGGATGCGCGCGAACACCAGCATCTCGGCACTCGGCGCGATCGCAAACAGCACGACGCCCGCCACCGCGATGCCCATCGATATGGACATCGCAAGCCGCGGTCCCCAGCGGTCGATCGCGACGCCGAGCGGAATCTGCGCGCCGGCAAAACCGAGGAAAAAGGCGCTTGCCAGGAAGCCGATGCCGGCGCCGCCAAGGCCGAACTCGCTCGCCAGATCGGGGGCGATGACGCCCACGGAGTTGCGCAGGAACTGGCTGACGATGTGGATGATGCACATCGCCGCCACAAGCAGCACAAGCGTGCCGAGCGGTGCGCTCATCGAGCCGGGCGCACGCGCCCCCGTGACGGACATGTCGCTCCTGCGGGATTGGTCGTCGGCCGTCACGACTGCCATGCCGCCGGGGCCCGCGCAACGCTTGGACGCGCGAAGGAGCGTTGCCGGGCGGTCATGGCGCGGGCTAAGTATCGCCTCGCCTCACGGTCTTAAGAAACCCTCCCTGAGGCGGGTTCCCTGGAGGCGACGCAATGGGTCCGGTCGATTTCGCGACCTTCGTCGACAAGCTCGCGACCGTCGCGGGCGAAGCGATCCGGCCTTTTTTCCGCACCACGCTCGGCGTGCAGAACAAGAGCAGCGGCGGCGTGTTCGATCCCGTGACCGAGGCCGACCGCGCCGCCGAGACGGCGATGCGCGCGCTCATCCGCAAGACCTTCCCCGCGCACGGCATCATCGGCGAGGAATTCGGCGACGACCGGCCGGACGCGGCCTACGTCTGGGTGCTCGATCCGATCGACGGCACGAAATCCTTCATCGCCGGCATGCCCAACTGGGGCACGCTGATCGGCCTCCTGAAGGACGGCGAGCCGGTCTACGGCATGATGCACCAGCCCTTCATCGGCGAGCGCTTCACCGGCGACGGCGCCGTCGCGCGCTATCGCGGCCCGGCCGGCGAGCGCAAACTGTCGGCGCGCGGCTGCAAGGCCGTGAAGGACGCCATCCTCTTCACCACGAGCCCGCTGCTGATGAACGACGAGGAGCGCCAGCGCTTCCGCCGCGTCGAGCAAGCCGCGCAGCTCTCACGCTATGGCGGCGATTGCTACGCCTATTGCATGGTCGCCGCCGGCCACATCGATCTGGTGATCGAGGCCGGCCTGAACC
Organism: Xanthobacteraceae bacterium; assembly: GCA_025929595.1. Classification (GTDB taxonomy): domain Bacteria; phylum Pseudomonadota; class Alphaproteobacteria; order Rhizobiales; family Xanthobacteraceae; genus JAUSIF01. The sequence continues at coordinate 2,429 of JAICQA010000187.1, read as the reverse complement.
GCTACGACATCATGCCGCTCATTCCGATCGTCGAAGGCGCGGGCGGCATCGTCACGAGCTGGGACGGCGGGCCGGCGACGGAGGGCGGCCGCGTCATCGCTGCCGGCGACAAGCGCGTGCACGAGCAGGCGCTGAAGCTGCTCTCTACTTAATCGTCGTCATCAATAGACCGTGGACAATCCCGGCTCTCGGCGCTGACGCGCCTCGGTCGGGATGACGAATGATACCTAGCTATACGTCGGCACGCGCGCGGTCGTCTGCGCGTGCGGCGGCGAGCCCGGCACGAAAGCGTCGAACGCCGCCCAGAACTGGCTGCGAAACACGTCGCGCTCCATCAGGATCTCGTGCCGGCTGCTCGACACGACCAGATGCGCGCCGGCCCTGAGCCGTTGCGAAAAGTGCTCGATCGCGGCGTTCGACACCACGCTGTCCTTGCCGGCCGCGATGATGAGGAGCGGCTGGCGCAACTCGGACGCATAGGAGGGATCGGCGGCACGCTTCTGCACCGCGAAGGCGGCATGCGCCCACGCGATCGTCGGCGAGCCGATGGCGAGTTGCGGGATGCTATGCACGATCGATGCGGAGCGCTCGAAGCGCACCGGATCGGACGTCGCGCGATTGTCCTGGAACGGCCCGTGAATGACCGGCATCGGCCCGCCGCCGGGCACATAGAGCCTACCGAGACCAAGCACGCGCCCGACATTGGCGAACAGCGGCGAGTACCACCGGCCGCGCCGGCCGGCGAAATGCAGCATCGGCGCCGTCATGACGATGCGGTCGAACCACCGCCGTCCCTGATGCACGGCCTCGAGCAGCACCAGCGCCCCCATAGAATGGCCGAGCGCGAAATAGGGTGGCGGACAATCCGGCAGCACGACCTCCCGGATCAGCGCTTCCATGTCGAGCTGATATTCGTCGAATGACTTCACGTAGCCTTTGCGTGGGTCGCGCAGCTTGCGCGCCGACCCGCCCTGCCCGCGCCAGTCGAGCACGGTGACGGCGAAACCGCGCCGGCGCAGTTCCTCCACCACCTCGAAATATTTCTCGATCATGTCGCTGCGGCCGGTGAAGACGCAGACCGTGCCGCGACGCGGCGCGCTCGGGTTCCAGCGCGCATAGCGGAGCGCAACGCCGTCGCTTGCCGAGATCTCGCCGACAACCGCGCCCTCGGGCACCGGATTGGCCGGAATCGAATGGAGCATCATGCGGGAAGGCCGGAATTGCTCGCGCCCGACGCGCGGCGTAGCCGGGAAGTACAACGTCGCGCCTGGAACGGCAACGCGGGAATGATCAGCGCCCCTCGGGACGAAGCACGCGCACGCCCACGATGGCCCCACCCGGTCCGATCACAAGCTGTACGCGCTCGCCGGACGGACCCGTGGCCTGCGGAATGATCATCGTGTTGCCGCGCTGCTGCACCGGGGCGATGTCGCGGAAGCCGCGGGCGCGCAACGAGGCGGCGACGTCGTTCGGCCCCATCGAACCCTTGGGCGCGGCGGAGCGCCGTTCGAGATAATACGGCGGCAGTTGCGGCGGCGGTGCCGTGGGAGCGGCCTGCATGCCCGGGGCGTTGCGCGGGCCGTTCTGCGCCTCGCTCGCCGGCGCGAGCAGAAGCAGGGCGAGCACCAGCGTCAGCCCTCCTGCCGTCCTCCGCCTCGCCATGGCCTCGCTCCTGCGCCGATTTTGGCCCCTCCGCCCTTGCAGAACAACCGTTCCCGGACGCTGGGAAACGGCTAACGCCGCGGGCCTGAACAGGGTCCTAAGCTGGCGTTCATCTGGCGTTCATCTGGCCAGACCCTTGCGGGTCGAAGACGCCAAAACCATATGCCGACCGCGCCGGCCATCCGGCGGCGCACGGGTTTGCCCGGCTTCGGCGGGCAAATGCTCCGGAAACCAATTGCATGTCGCTTTTAGGAGGATATGCCATGCGTACATTCGATCTGACCCCCCTCTATCGCTCGACCGTCGGCTTCGACCGGCTGTTTTCGCTGCTCGACAATTACGGCGGCGACGGCTCCGCGCCGAGCTACCCGCCCTACAATATCGAACGCACCGGCGAGAACACCTACCGCATCACGGTCGCGGTCGCCGGCTTCACCGACCAGGAAATCAATATCGAGGCGAAGGAAAACACCCTCACCATCCGCGGCGACAAGCAGGCCGAGGAGAAGGAGGACAAGGGTGAAGTGCTCTATCAGGGCATCGCCGCCCGCGCCTTCGAGCGCCGCTTCCAGCTCGCGGACCATGTGACGGTGCAGGGCGCGAGCCTCGAAAACGGTCTCCTGCACGTCGACCTCGTGCGTGAGATTCCCGAGGCCATGAAGCCGCGCCAGATTCCGATCGGCAAGGGCAAGGTGATCGAGGCGCAGGCCAAGGCTGCCTAAGAAGTCTGCCTGAGCCCGCTCAACGTCGATGACAGAGGGGCGCTG
>JAICQA010000411.1 GCA_025929595.1 Xanthobacteraceae bacterium | reverse complement strand
GGCGAGCGACACGGCCATCGAAGGTTGCCTCTTGCGGCTCCGGGCCGCGCGTGGGGGTTCCGCATGGGGCATCGGCCGGCTTTTCGCAAGTGCTTGCACCCCGGCGGGAAGCGGCTCTTAAATACCCGTCGGCTCCAAGCCGTGAGTCGGGACAGACATGTATCGCGCGACAACCCGCGGAATTCAGGTGACGGTGACGCCGAAATACATGGCGGACAAGTCGTCGCCCGAGCAGGACCGCTACTTCTGGGCCTACACGATCGAGATCAAGAATCTCGGCGACATCACGGTGCAGCTCAAGACGCGGCACTGGAAGATCACCGACGGCCAAGGCCATGTGCAGGAAGTGCGCGGGCCGGGCGTCGTGGGCGAGCAGCCGGTACTCAAGCCCGGCGAGCGCTACGAATATACGAGCGGCGTCCCGCTCAACACACCCACCGGACTGATGGCGGGGACGTACCAGATGGTGGCCGACGACGGCGAGCGCTTCGACGCCGAAGTGCCGGCCTTCTCGCTTGATAGCCCCCACATCGCGCGGGTGCTGCATTAGGAACAAGCCCTGCGCTCGGCGCATACGCGTCTTTGGCAGCCATTGCGGCATGTCGCGCGGTTTGGGATAGATCGCGTCCCGTAACGTCTTCCAGAGACAATTATGCACTTGCCCGGCGGCACCGCCCCGAGCCGCGTCTTCTACGGCTGGTATGTCGTCTACGCGATCGGCTTCGTCATGACGACGACGGCCGGGCTCGCCTTCTACAATCTGCCCGTGCTGCTCGACGCGTTCGTCAGCGAGCGCGGTTTCTCGGTTTCGCTCGCGAGCAACACGACGGCCGCATTCTTCGTCGCCGCGGGCACCGCCGGCCTGATCGCGGGCCAGCTCGTCGACCGGTTCGACCCGCGCTACACGATCATCGGCGGCGCCGCGCTCGCGTCGCTCGCGCTGCTTTCCATGGGCTGGATCACGCAGGCGTGGCAGCTCTTCGCCTTCTATATCGTGTTCGGCTTTGCCTACGGCCTGTGCGGACTCGTGCCGACGACGACGCTGATCTCACGCTGGTTCGAGCGCAGGCGCGCGCTCGCCATGTCCGTCGGCTCGACCGGTCTTTCGCTCGGCGGCGTGGTGTTTACGCCAATCGCCGTACTTCTCATTCATCATCTCGGATTGTCCGGCGCCGCGCCCTGGATCGCGCTCGCTTTTTTCCTGGGCACGGTTCCCGCAACCTACTTCATCGTCCGCGCCAGCCCGCACGCGATGGGGTTGATGCCGGACGGCGGCGCGAGCGCGGAAGGCAAAGACAGCGCGCTCCCGCAGGACGTGGCGCTCGCCCAGGTATGGCGCAGCCGCTTTTTTATCGCGCTCGCCGTCGCGTTCCTGTTCGGACTTGGCGCTCAGGTCGGCGGCATCGCGCATATTTACCGGCTCGCGAATGTGCGGGTCGGCGTCGAGACGGCGGCGACGGCCGTCGCGCTGCTCGCCATCGCAAGCCTTGTCGGCCGGCTCGTCGCGGGGTGGGCGCTCCTGCATATGAGCTCCCGCGCCATGACCATTCTGCTGTTGGGATGGCAGACCTTCACGCTCAGTCTGCTGTCCATCGCGGAAGGGCCGGTGCTCGTGCTCGCGGCCTCGGTGCTGTTCGGGCTGAATTCCGGCAGCCTGCTGATGATGCAGCCGCTGCTGCTGGCCGAAGCGTTCGGCGTGAAGAATCTCGGCCGCATCTATTCGGTGAGCCAACTCGTCGGCGTCGTCGGCTATTCGCTCGGCCCCGCTGTCGCGGGCTTTCTCTACGAGTACAGCGGCGGTTACACGATCCCGTATCTGGCAATCGCGGCAAGCTCGCTGATCGGCATGGGGGTCTTCAGCTTCTCGGGACCGATGCGGCCGGCGGCAAACTAGGTCGTCATGGCCGGGCTTGTCCCGGCCATCCACGTCTAGAAACGCGGCGCGGCTGCAAAGGCGTGGATGCCCGCGCAGACAAGTTTACGCAGTCTGCGCAAGCTTGACTGCAAGCGCGGGCATGACGAGCTAATTTTTTACTTCCGGTGAAGTCTCGATCTCCTCCGGCGCGAACTCATAGAGCCGTCCGCAGAATTCGCAGGTCACCGCCACGCGGCCATCCTCGGCCATGCTGTCGCGCTCCTCCTGCGGGAAGCTTTTCAGCACCGAGGCCACGCGCTCGCGCGAGCAACTGCATTGCGCCGTCACGC
>JAICQA010000200.1 GCA_025929595.1 Xanthobacteraceae bacterium | reverse complement strand
TCAGCACCAGGCGCAGGCGCTCCTCGGCCGTATGCTGTTCCACGGCGAGGGCGTGCCGAAACAGCGTTCGCGCGGCCTGATGTGGCTCACGCTCGGTCGCGACGCGGCTGCCGGCGCCGAGGACGGTTGGATTGTGCAGAGCTATGAAGACGCTTACGCACGCGCCAACGAAGACGAACGCGCTTCCGCCGATACGCTGGTGAAGACCTGGCTCAAGGAAGAGCGCACGCACTGAGGTGTACCGCCGACGAAATCGTCGGCGGCAATGGCCGGCCCCACCTTCAGAAGCTGAACTCCGCCCAGACCGGCACGTGATCGGAAGGCTTTTCGCCGGCGCGTGTCGCACGGTCGATCCCTGCGGCGGTGAGCTTGTCGGCTGCTTGCGACGACAACATCAGATGATCGATGCGGATGCCGTTGTTCTTCTGGAACGCGCCCGCCTGATAATCCCAGAACGTATAGAGCCCCTTGTCGTCGCTCGTAGCGCGGACCGCGTCGGCGAGTCCGAGAAACGAGATCTCGCGAAACTTCGCGCGCGTCGCGGGCAGAAAGAGCGCGTCGTTCACCCAGACTGCGGGGTCGTGCACGTCGTCGGGGGTCGGGATCACGTTGTAATCGCCCGCGAGCACCATCGGCTCCTCGAGCGCGAGCCGCGACATGGCGTGCGCACGCAACCGTTCCATCCAGGCAAGCTTGTAGTCGTATTTCGGTCCCGGCGCGGGGTTGCCGTTCGGCAGATAAATGGAGGCGACGCGCACGGCGCCGCCATCGACCGAGATCACCGCCTCGATGTAGCGCGCATGATCGTCTCCATCGCCGCCGGGCAGGCCGCGCTCGATCTCGTCGATCGGTTTCTTGGAGAGGATCGCGACGCCGTTATAGGCCTTCTGCCCGTGCGTCGCGACATTGTAGCCCATGTCCTCGAACATGCCGCGCGGGAAGGCGTCGTCGACGCATTTGATTTCCTGCAGGCAGACGACGTCCGGCTCACGCTCCTTGAGCCATTGCTGCATCGGCTCGACGCGCTGCTTGATGGAATTGACGTTCCAGGTGGCGATGCGCATGATTAAAAACAAACAGGTCGAAGCATTTGCCCGAAGATACGGCGGCAGCCGGACGAAACAAGCGCAAAAAGGACGCGCCACCGATTCCGCCTGAGCCCCGCGAATGACTCCGGACCCAGCGGACGGCGAGTTCGACGTCGTCATATCCGGCTACGGCCCCACCGGCCTGACCGCGGCTTCGCTGCTTTCCGGACGCGGGCACCGGGTCTGCGTCTTCGAGCGCTGGCCGACGCTCTACGGCCAGCCGCGCATGGCGACCATCGACGGCGAATCCGCGCGCATCATCCAGGCGGCCTGCGATCACGAACAGGCGTTCCGCAACTCGCTGCCGCGGCGCAGATACATCCTCGCCAACGGCGACGGCGAGATCCTCGTCGATATGCCGTGGGACAGCGAGCATATCTGCGGCTTCCCGCTGCGTATTTCGCTGCATCAACCCGACGTTGAGGATGCGATCGACCAAGCCGCGCGGCGGCAGGGCGCCGAGATCAATCAAGGGTGGGAGGTGCGCTCGGTCGCACAATCGGACAAGGCGGTCTTCGTCACGGCGCAGGAGCGCAGGATCGACAGCGTGGGCAACGTCGCCTGGGGTCGCTCGCGCACAGTGCGCGCAAAATTCGCGATTGGCGCCGACGGTGCGCGCAGCACCGTTCGCGAGTCGCTCGGTATCGAGCGCGAGCAATGGCCGTACCGGAATGCGTGGCTGAGCTTCGATGCCGTGCGCCGCCGTGCGCTTCCCAACATCTTCGGCGTATCACCCGACGCCGAGATCGCCGTGATCTTCTGCGCGCCCGAGGGAAAGGCGCACTCCGTCATACCGCTTGGCGCGCAGCACATCCGCTTCAATCTCGAAGCCAATCCGGACGGCGACCACGGCGACAAGCTGAATCGGGAATTCGCCTATCATTTTCTTGGCGAGGTCTATGGGCTGACCGAGGACGACGTGGATGTCTATCGCTACGCCGTCTATCCGTTCGAGGGCCGGCTCACGAAGCACTGGCGCGTCGGCCGCGTCTTCCTGGCGGGCGACGCGGCGCACCTGATGACGCCGTTCCTTGGGCAGGGAGGATGTTCCGCCCTGCGCGACGCGATAAATCTGTCGTGGAAACTCGATCTTGTGCTCCGGGGCGTCGCAGAGGAGGCGATCCTCGACAGCTACGGAGCGGAGCGGCTGCCGCATGTCCGCGTGCATATCGACGGGTCGGACAGGCTCGCGGCGCTTGCCTTCGTGCGCGACCCGGAAGAGGCGAAGGCGCGCGACGCGTATTACCGGGAGGGCGGCGCGCCGTCGGCCCCGGCGGAGCCGTTCCTCACCGCGGGCATTTTGCAGAGCGGTGGTGCCGCCTCACCGCCGGTCGGTCACTTGGCACCGCAAGGCATCGTGCGGCATGCCGGCCGCACCGGCCGCTTTGACGATCTGTTCGGCTGGGGATTTCAACTTCTTGGCTGCCGGTTTGATCCCGCCGAACAGCTTGACGCAGACCGGTCGGCTTTTTTGCAGCGGATCGGCTGCAAGGTGGCGGGCTTCGACGAACTCCCGGAAAAGACACTGGTGGCCGACACCGAAGGCGTTTACCTACGCTATTTCGAAACCCACCGAATTGAAGCGATGCTGGTCCGCCCCGACTTCACCGTTTTCGCAGCGGCGCGGACGGCGGAGGAAACGGCCGCGATGGTGGACGAGCTGCGTATGCAGCTCGGCGCGCGGGACTAAAGCGCGAAGCTGGTACCGCAGCCGCAGGAGGCGGTGGCGTTCGGGTTCACCACCTGGAAGGAGGCACCGATCAGGTCGTCGACGTAGTCGAGCTTGGAGCCCGTGAGGTACTGAAGCGAAACGGGGTCGATCACGACCGTGGCCCCGCTGCGCTCGATCACGAGGTCCTCGGCCGTGCCGCCGCGCTCGACCTCGAAGCGGTACTGGAAGCCCGAGCAGCCGCCGCCCTCGACGCTGACGCGCAGCACCGATTCCTGCGCTTCGCCCTTGAGAATGCGGGCAATGCGGTCGGCGGCGCGGTCGGTAACGGTAAAAGTGGTGGCGTCCATGCCGGGCTCCGTAAGCCGTTGAATGGCGGCCCAAAGGATAGTTAGGTGGCCCCGCCGCAGTGTCAAATCGGGGGCCATCGATGGCCGTCGCCGCCAGCCGCCCCAGGGCGCCTTACGCCGCCGACCCGGCCTTTTCCCGGGGCCGCCTGATTGCCGAGGAACCGAGTCCCCGCCGCAACGATTTCCGGCGCGACTGCGACCGGATCATCCATTCAACCGCGTTTCGGCGACTCAAGCACAAGACGCAGGTGTTTGTTTCGCACGAAGGCGACCATTACCGCACACGCCTCACACACACACTCGAAGTCGCGCAGATCGCCCGCGCGCTCGCGCGCGGCCTCGGCCTCGACGAAGACCTCGCCGAAGCCCTGGCGCTCGCCCATGACCTCGGCCATCCGCCGTTCGGTCACGCCGGCGAGCGCGCGCTCGATGACGCGATGGCGGCGTTCGGCGGTTTCGATCACAACGCACAGGCGCTGCGCATCGTGACGGAGCTTGAGCGCCGCTACGCGGCCTTCGATGGCCTGAACCTCACCTGGGAAACGCTCGAAGGGATCGCCAAGCACAACGGCCCGCTGATCGACCGCGACGGCAAACCGACGGGCCGCTATGACGGCAGGAAAGTGCCGGATCCGTTCCTGACCTACGCTGCAATCCACGATCTGGAGCTCTGGACCCATGCCGGCGCCGAGGCGCAGGCATCCTCGATCGCCGACGACATCGCCTACGACGCGCACGATCTCGATGACGCGCTCCGCGCCAGCCTGTTCGAGATCAACGAACTCGCTGAAGTGCCTTTGCTCGGAGAACTTTTACGCGACCTGCACGGTCAATATCCGAACGTCGAGCGATCGCGCCTGGTCAACGAGCTCACGCGCCGGCTGATCGCGCGCATGATCACGGACGTGATCGCGGAAACCGACAGGCGCGTCCACGCGATCACGCCATGGACCGCCGGAGACATCCGGGCTGCCGGCAGACACGTCGTCGACTTCTCGTCCGCCATGGCAGCGACCGACAAGGCGATCAAGGGCTTCCTCACGCCGCGCATGTATCGCGAGGAGCGGGTGATCGCGATCATGGGGGACGCCGAGCGCGTCGTACGCGACCTGTTCGAGCGTTTCATGGAACGCCCCGACGAGCTGCCGGAAGACTGGGGCGCGGGCCTCGCCGGCAAGAGCGCCGCCGCGCGGGCCCGCCGCATCGCCGACTTCATCGCCGGCATGACCGACCGCTTCGCGCTGGTCGAGCACGCCCGGCTTTTTGACTCGACTCCCGATCTGCGATAGGCGGCGCTGCCGCTAAAAGGTTGCCGGATCGAATGAATCCCTTCGCGACGTTCTCATCTCACGTCGGCCGTATCGTAACCGGCCTCGCCGCCGAGGACGGGTTGACGGCGCCCGCTCTCTCGCGCATCGCGGTCGAACCGCCGCGCGACGCGGGCCACGGCGACCTCGCCGTCAATGCGGCGATGGTGCTGGCGAAGGACTTCAAGACGAAGCCGCGCGATCTGGCCGAACGGATCGCCGCCAGGCTTCGCGACGAAAAAGACGTCGTGTCGGTCGATATCGCCGGACCCGGCTTCATCAACGTGAAGCTCGCGCCCGCCGCCTGGCTCAAGGTGCTGGCCTCGATCGTGCGCGCGGGCAAGGAATTCGGCCGCGCCGACCTCGGCAAGGGCGCGCGCGTGAATGTCGAATACGTGTCCGCCAACCCGACCGGCCCGATGCATGTCGGACACGGGCGCGGCGCGGTCTTCGGTGACGCGCTCGCCGCGCTCCTGAGCTTCGCCGGTTACGGCGTCACGCGCGAGTACTACATCAACGACGCGGGCGCGCAGGTCGACGTGCTCGCGCGCTCGGCGTTCCTGCGTTATCGCGAAGCGCTCGGCGACGACATCGGCGCGATACCCGAAGGGCTCTATCCCGGCGACTACCTGATCCCCGTCGGCACGGCGCTCGCCGAACAGCACGGCCGCGCGCTGTTGCAAATGCCGGAGTCCGACTGGCTCCCGATCGTGCGCTCGGCCGCGATCGACGCGATGATGGAGATGATCCGCGACGACCTCGCGCGGCTCGCGATTCGCCATGAACATTTCTTCTCCGAGCGGTCGCTCGCCGGCGGCAAGGACGACAAGGTCGCCGCCGCCATCGAGGCGCTCCGCAAGGCGGGCCACATTTACGAAGGACGGCTCCCGCCTCCGAAAGGGGCACCGGTCGAGGATTGGGAAGACCGCGAGCAGACCCTGTTCCGCGCCACCGATTTCGGCGACGACGTCGACCGCCCGCTGATGAAGTCAGACGGCAGC
>JAICQA010000262.1 GCA_025929595.1 Xanthobacteraceae bacterium | reverse complement strand
GTCAACAAGGCTTGAGCATCGCGATGCAGTTTCATTTGAATGGATTTCGGCCCGGTGACCCGGAAATCGCCGAGCCCGCCGCTTCGGCCGCGTCGGACGCGCTCCCCGATGAAGTCGATGTCTTGATCGTCGGCTGCGGCCCGGCGGGCCTGACGCTCGCGGCGCAGATGGCCGCATTTCCCGATATCAAAACGCGGATCGTCGAGCAGAAGGACGGTCCGCTGCAGCTCGGCCAGGCGGACGGCATTGCCTGCCGCACGATGGAAATGTTCGAGGCCTTCGGCTTCAGCGAGCGCGTGGCGAAAGAGGCCTATTGGGTCAGCGAGACGGCCTTCTGGAAGCCTGACGAGACAGATCCATCCCATATCGTCCGGCACGGCAGGATTCAGGACGTCGAAGACGGGTTGTCCGAATTTCCGCACGTCATTCTGAATCAGGCGCGCGTGCACGATCTGTATTTGAACGCGATGCGCAACGCGCCGAGCCGATTGACGCCGGACTATTCGCTTCGCCTGCTCGATCTGAAAATCGACCACGCCGCCGCCAAGCCGGTGACGGTGTCATTGGAGCAGCTCGACCCCGCGCACGCCGGGCAGGTGAAAGAAATCAAGGCGCGCTATGTCGTCGGCTGCGACGGCGCGCGCAGCGCCGTGCGTAAAAGCCTCGGCCGTGCGCTGCGCGGCGACTCCGCCAATCAGGCCTGGGGCGTGATGGACGTCCTGGCGGTCACCGACTTCCCCGACATCCGGCTGAAATGCGTGATCCAGTCTGCCGGCGGGGGCAACATCATCGTCATTCCGCGCGAGGGCGACTATCTCGTCCGCATCTATGTCGAGATGGACAAGCTCCGCGAAGACGAAAGGGCGGCGAGCCGGAACGTCTCGATCGACGATCTGATCGCCGCGACGCAGCGGATCATGCGTCCGCACCGCTTCGAGGTGAAAGAAGTCGCCTGGTGGTCCGTCTATGACATCGGCCAGCGGCTCTGCGAAAAATTCGATGACGTGCCCGAGGAAGAGGTCGCCGGACGACTGCCTTGCGTGTTCATCGCGGGCGACGCCTGTCACACGCACAGCCCGAAAGCCGGGCAGGGCATGAATGTATCGATGCAGGACGCCTTCAACCTCGGCTGGAAGCTCGCGGCCGTTCTGCGCGGACAGGCCTCAGCGCCGTTGCTTCATACCTATTCCGCGGAGCGCCAGGCCGTCGCGAAGGAGCTGATCGACTTCGATCGCGAATGGGCCGCGCTGATCAGCGCGGCGCCGGGCAGCGAGGGCGCCAATCCCGAGAAGGTCCAGCGCTATTTTGTCCGCTCCGGCCGCTACACGGCGGGCACGGCGACCCGATACAGCGCGTCCGTTCTCACGGGCGAGCCGAAGCATCAGGATCTGGCCGCGGGCTTCGTCATCGGCACGCGCTTTCATTCGGCGCCCGTTATTCGCCTGGGCGACGCCAAGCCGGTTCATCTGGGTCACACCGTGAAGGCCGACGGCCGCTGGCGCCTCTTCGCGTTCTGCGACCGCGCCGATCCGGCGGCGCCCGACGCGCGCATGCGCGCGCTATGCGACTTTCTCACCGGATCGCCTAACTCTCCCGTGCGGCGATTTACGCCGGCGGGCGCCGACATCGATGCGGTCATCGACGTGCGGGCCGTCTTTCAGCAGGCCCATCGCGATCTCGATCTCAACGCCATGCCCGCGTTCCTGCTTCCGGAAAAAGGGCGGCTCGGGCTGCGCGATTACGAGAAAATGTTCTGCGCCGACCTGAGCGGCGGCCGGGATATTTTCGACCTGCGCGGCATCGACCGCGATCGCGGCTGCATCGTGCTCGTGTGGCCGGATCAGTATGTCGCCCACATTCTTCCGCTCGATGCGTTCGGCGAGCTTTCAGCTTTCTTCGATGGCTTCATGCTGGAGCGCAATAGCCGCTAGGCGCGTCGGCGATTGCCTTCATCGCAATCCGCCCTGGCTTTCGAGCCACCAGACGATCAGTTCGCCCGAACGCAGGATGTGGTGTGTCATCGCCTTGCGCGCCTCGTCCGCATCATGTCGCATCGTCGCGCTCAGGATCGCGTCGTGCTGAGACACGTTCTCGCGCATGCGCCGCCCATCCATCGTCAGCGCCGACATCATGATGTTTCTGGTGAAGCCGAAATGCAGATCCCGGATCATTTGTTTGAGTCGTCTGTTGCCGCTCGCCTCGATGACGACGCCGTGGAATTCATCGTTCGACTCTACCCAACTCGGAATATTTCTGAGACGAATTTTGTCCTTTGAATGCCGTGCCGCAATCGTGAGCTTGTCGACGGTCTGCGCGAATTTTTTTGAGCGTTGCACATGCGCTCGATTTGCTCGTCGGTGATCCATTCGACGGCCAGCGATATGGCGAGCCCCTCGAGTTCGGCCCGCACCTGATAAGCCTCTCGAATGTCCCGGCCGTCCGGCGCGAGCACGATCGCGCCCTGATTGGGCACGTGCTGGATGAGGCCCTTCACCTCAAGCTCGCGCAAAGCCTCCCTCACGGGGGTGCGGCTGACAGAAAATTCCTCGGCGAGCGCTTCCTGACGCAGGCGGCTGCCGGGCGGGTATTCTCCTGCGAAGATCTTCCCCGAAATAAGGTCGGCAAGACTGCCGACGACCTTCTTTGCTGATGCGGCCATGGATTCCGACAAGATTGCGACTGCCTCCGAATTTGTACCGTCCGGGTCATGGACACTCAAGTTTCGTATCCGGGGATTGGGTTGTTGTATCCACGGCCAATTGGATACAATTTAATATTGACTGAGTACAGAAATGATAATATAGGATACGACAACGCTCGGCACGGACAGGCCGGCGAAACCGGCTTACCCGAGCGTAGGGAGGGTCCGATGCTCAAAAAGTCTCTGCTCGTCAGTTCTGTAACGGCCGTTTTGCTCGGCGGTGTGGCCCATGCGCAGCAAGCGCCACTACAGCCATCGCCGATCAAGCGGACGCCGCTCGGCAAAGTCGACGTGCCGGGATCGAACTATGAAGTTGTATTCGGCATCACCGAACTGGCCGGCGGCTTCAAGTCGGGGCGGCACTCTCATCCGGGCCTGGTGCTGGCATATGTAGCGGAGGGTGAGTTCTGGTATCTCGTCGACGGCCAGCCTGAGAAAATCTACAAAGTCGGCGAAGCTTTCCAGCTGCCCCACAGTGCGATTCACAATGAAGGGGCGGCGGGGAGCAATCCCGTCAAGGTAATGGCCGTCTTTGTTGTCGAGAAGGGCAAGCCCATGGTGCAGCCGGCACAGTAAGGTCGCGCTCAAATACTTTTGCACAGCAAAGACTCAGCAAGCGGCCGACTTTCGTTCGGCGTCGGCCGCCATCTCACACACAGCGCACGGTCGCCACGTAGCCGTGCGTGCTGAGCCCTGCGATCATCGCCGTCGCAACCGGTGACACATAGGACTTGTGACAAATGGGTTCGCGCCGGTGAATGGTGCTGACGTGGAGCTCGGCGATCGGGCCCGGAAACCTTTCAGCGCGTCTGTCATTGCGGCCGATCGTCATGTTTTCAATCAGCACCGTCGACCGGTGCGAAGGCGACATTGATAACGATGAAACCGGGAGGGTGGAATGAGCTCGCAGCGAGTGTCGGGAACCGCCGTGCAACGAACCATTGCCGTCCTGGGCTCGGCGGTTTTCTTCGTGGTCGCCCCATGTACGCTGGCGGGGCTCGTTCCATGGTCGATCACGGGTTGGCAACTCCGGCCGCCGTTCCTTGGTCTGGAGCTGACGCGCGGCACCGGCGCGATAATGATTCTCGCAGGCGTGCTTGGGCTCGTTGACGCATTTGCGCGTTTCGCGCTGCAGGGTCTCGGCACCCCCGCGCCCATCGCGCCGACCCGGAATCTCGTGGTGACCGGTCTCTACCGTTATGTGCGTAATCCAATATACGTCGCGGTCGTTGCCATCATCCTGGGTCAAGCGGTGCTGATGGGCGATTGGCGCCTCATCGTCTACGGCGCGCTGCTCTGGCTCGCCTTCCACGTCTTCGTCGTGGCGTACGAAGAACCCACGCTCGAGCGGACGTTTGGGAGAGAGTACGAGGCGTTCCGCGCCGCCGTCCCGCGCTGGATACCGCGGATGAACCCAGGGCGGGCGAACTGAAAACGGAACGCACGAAGGCCGACCCGCGGCTTCCAATGTGTTGGTTGTGGCGGGCCGAATGCGTCATTCGGCCGCTATAGATAGC
>JAICQA010000101.1 GCA_025929595.1 Xanthobacteraceae bacterium | reverse complement strand
TTCGAGTGCGGCGGCGATCGGCCCCGGCTCGCGCGCCGCCATCGGCCGCATGGCGTTGAACAAATGCGTAAAGCCCGTCATGCCCTCGGCCATCGCCGCGCGTGTCTCGTCATAGGTTGCGTTGGAATGGCCCAGCGCGATTTTCGCCCCCGCCGCATGGAGCGCATCAATAAATCCTGGCGGCACGCATTCCGGTGCGAGCGTGACAAGCGTGACGCCGTTCTTGATCGCCGTCAGCTGTGCCACGTCGCTCAGCCGAGCCTGGCGAATGAGCGAACGAGCATGCACGCCCGGCTTCTCCGGCGAGAGATACGGGCCCTCGAAGTGGATGCCGAGCACGCTCGGGTTTTTCTGCGCCGCCTCCGCGACGGCGGCGACGGCGTGCTTCATCTTCTCGTCGGTGTCCGTGATCAGCGTCGGCAGCAGCGCCGTCGTGCCGAAGCGGCGATGCGCCGCCGCGATCGTCTCGATGGCCGCCGGCGACGGATCGTCGTTGAACAGCACATCGCCGCCGCCATTCACCTGAATGTCGACAAAGCCGGGCGCGAGCCACGCGCCGTCCTGCAATACGATGAGCTCAGCGCCGGCCGGAATCTCGCTGCGCGGCACGACGCCCGCGATGTGCCCGTCCTCGATCAGCGCGGCGGCGTGAGCGTGCACATTGACGCCGTCGAACAGATGGTTGCTGACGATCGCCAGACGTTTTGCCGTCATTGCGTACGAGTGACCTTTTGCAGGTGACGCGGGTTGTCGGCATTTCGCCCGCGCATGGCAGCGAGCCGCGGCATCATGCCGTAAAACGTCTGCACGAGGCAGATTGCGTCGTTTTCTGCCTGCTCGGACGGCAGTACGGGCAGATGCACGGCGCGCGAATCCTCAAGCCCCGCGGCATAGAGCGCGGCTTGCTTTGCCGCCAAGTCGGTTGCCAATGTGGCCATGCCCACGGCCGCTTGGTCGGTCGGCGCCAGCAGCAAAACCGGGTAGCCGGGCGTAACCAGGGTGACCGGCCCGTGCATGAATTCGGCCGCACTATAGGCCTCGGCCTGCACGCCGCAGGTTTCCTTGAGCTTCAGCGCCGCTTCGCGCGCGATGGCAAGCGTCGGCCCGCGTCCGACAGCGATCAGCGCGTCGGCCTTGCTGAGATTGCCGAGCGCGGGGCTCCAGTCCAGATGCAGCGCCTGCGCGAGCCGCTCCGGCAGCCGGACCAACCCGTCGGCGAGCTCGCGTTGATCCCCCCACTCGGCCACGACGCGCACGAAGGCCGCGAGACTCGCGATGAAGCTTTTGGTGGCGGCGACTGCCTGTTCCGTGCCGGCGCTCATCGGCAACAGGAATTCGCAGGTTTCCGCCAGCGGCGAATCCGTGTCGTTGACAAGCGCGATGGTCAGCGCGCCGGCCGCGCGTGCGGACTTCGACTGCTCCACAAGATCGTCGCTTCGCCCCGATTGCGAGACGGCGATGAAGATTTGGCCGTCGAGCTGCAGACCACGGCGATAAACGGTCGCGACATTGGGCGCGGCTGCGGCAACCGGAATTCCGAGATAGCGCTCGATCAGATGCTTGCCGAACGTCGCGGCATGGGCCGAGCTGCCGCGTGCGCAGGTTACGACCACACGCGGAGACATCCGTCGCAGCCGTGCGGCCAGCGCATGAATCGGTTCGCGCAGCTCTCTCGACTGCCGCGCGACCGCCGCGGGTGCCTCCGAGATTTCACGTGCAAGCGAAGATTCGGGGACGGGCATCGCGTTGCTCGATGGCTTAGCTTGCCAGCACACGTGCCGGCGCGAGTTGCATGGCAATGTGGAGCGCGCCCGCGACCGCGTCACCCTCCGGCGGCACGAGCAACTGGCCGACCTCGGCAGAGAGCAAGGGTTCGATCGCGGCGGCCAACCCGCCGGCAATCGCGATCTTTCTGACGCCGAACGCGGCCAGCCGCATGGCGAGCGCCTCGATATGGGCGGCCGCGAGCCGCATCAGCTCGCCCGCCACTGGATCGCCTTCCCGCGCATGAATCGTGACCGCCTTGGCAAGCCGGCCGAAGTCGCGCGTTCTGGCGGCCGACATCCACCTTACCAGCTCGTGCGGGTCGTCGTGAAAGTCCGCGTAGATTGCGCGCAGGAGTCCGGTCCACGCGATGCGCCCGTCATGCGCCCACAGAACCCGCCGCGCCGCCTCGCAGCCGAGCCAGGCACCGCTGCCTTCATCCGAGACCGGAAATCCCCAGCCGCCGACACGATAGTGCCGCCCGCCGATCTGTGCCCAGCCGATCGTGCCGGTCCCGGCAATGACGATGCCGCCGTCACGCTCGCCATGCGCACCGACGCAAGCCGCGTGGGCGTCGGTGGTGACGAATATCGCGTGAAAAGGATGCGGATAGGCGCGCGCCGCGGCGAGATAAAAGGGCTCGCTCGCGCCGGCAAGCGCAACGCAGGCGGCGGTCTGCTCGAATAACTGCACTGGCAATCCGGCAGCGGCCAGGCACTGGCGTGCGGCATCTGTCACGGCAGCAAAACTCTCCTCGACGCCGTAGCGCAGATTTGCGGGCCCCGCCTGACCATCGCCCAGCGTCCGGCCCGCGCCGTCGCAGAGCCGCGCCCGGCAGCGCGTGCCCCCGCCGTCTACGCCAAGAAAAAGGCTTGGATTCACCGTCTAGTGTCCTTCAGCGACCCTGTTATCAACGCCTGAGAACTCGAAAGGATCGTCCGCGTTTTAGAGCGATGGCACGCCATCCGAGCCGGGACCCCGAAACGGAAAGACTGAGCCCGCGCTACACGGGTATCGACGTCTGGGAGCCTTCCGACGTCATCGATGCGCTGATCGAGGCGCAATTCAGTGCCGTGGCGGCGGTGCGCATGGCCCGCGCCGCATTGGAGCGCGCCGCCCTTGCGATGGAAGATCGTCTGCGCGGCTCCGGCCGGTTGATCTATGCCGGCGCGGGGACCTCCGGCCGGCTCGCTGTCCAGGACGGCGCCGAACTAATGCCGACCTTCAACTGGCCGCAGGAGCGATTGCTCCTTCTCATGGCCGGCGGCAAAGAAGCGCTCATTCGCGCCATGGAAGGTTCGGAGGATCAGATCGGGTACGCGGCGGAGTTGGCCGAACAACACCGCATTGCAGCGGAAGATGTATTGGTCGCTGTTGCTGCCAGCGGCACGACACCGTTCACCCTTGCTTGTCTTCGCGAAGCGAAAGTGCGCGGCGCGCTCACCGTGGGCATCGCCAACAATCGCGACACGCCCATTCTAACCGAAGCGGATTGTCCTGTATTCCTCGACACGGGCGCCGAACCGATCGCAGGCTCGACGCGCATGAAAGCAGGCACCGCGCAACGGATTGCGCTGCTTCTATTGTCGTCTCTCGTGATGATCCGCTTCGGCCGCGTGCATGGCGGGCTCATGGTCGACATGCAGGCGTTGAACGAGAAGCTCATTCAACGAAGCGAGAATATGCTCGGCGACCTCACGGGTCGAAACCAGGATGAAGTGCGTGAGGCGCTGCAGCAAGCCAAAGGCAACGTGAAGGTTGCCGCCCTGTTGCTGCGGGGCTGCGACGTGGGACAGGCCGCCGCGATTCTGCAGCGTGCCGAAGGCCGGCTGCGCGAGGCCCTGGCGCTGGCCGATACAGAGCTTAACCGGCGTTAACGGCGCCCGCCGCGCGGCTACCATTCCTACATTCATTTGCGCTAGTTTCGCGCCATGACCATCCGCCTGCATCGCGGCGACCTTCCCGACATCGCGCGCTACGGCGACGTGATCGCGATCGATACCGAGACGCTCGGCCTCAATCCGGGCCGCGACCGGCTGTGCGTCGTGCAGCTATCGCCCGGCGACGGCAGCGCCGACGTCGTGCAGATTGCACGCGGCCAGACGAGCGCGCCGAATTTGCAGAAGCTCTTCGCCGATCCGAAGCGCATCAAGCTCTTTCACTTCGCGCGCTTCGATCTTGCGGTTCTCACCCACGCCTTCGGCGTGATGCCCGAGCCGGTCTACTGCACCAAGATCGCGTCGCGGATCGCGCGCACCTACACCGACAAGCACGGCCTGAAGGATCTTGTGAAGGAAATCCTCGGCCATGACCTGTCGAAGCAGCAACAAAGTTCCGACTGGGGCGCGGACACCCTCTCCGAGGCGCAGGTTGCCTACGCGGCGTCCGACGTCCTCTATCTGCATGAGCTGAAGAAACGGCTCGACGAAATGCTCACCCGCGAGGGCCGCGGGGAACTGGCCCAGGCCTGCTTCCGCTTCCTGCCGGTGCGGGCGCGGCTCGACCTCGCGGGCTTTGCGGAACAGGACATTTTCGCGCATTCCTGACCGCGCTTGCGCGCGAGTTCCGCGCGTAACATCTTGGGCAGGCGAATCACGCGGAAATCCCGGGAAAGCCGCAATGTTCGGCTTCAAGGGGCGGGAATTGGGGAATTCCGAGCAGCGAATGAGCCGCGCCGCATCCATGCGCCGAACCGCCACGTCTGCGCCTGACCTCAGGGCAACGGACGATTACAACCGCGGGCGCGAGTTTCGCTCCGCCAGGCGTCACAGCCGCCGTGTGCGCGCACTGCGTTGGGCGCTGCCGTCGGCCGCGCTTGCCGGCCTCGCGATCGTCCTCTTCTTCCTGTGGTTCGATCCGCTCCGGTTCTATCGCGGCCTCCCGGTCGAATTCGGCCGCATCTCCATCACCGACAACAAGCTCACGATCGAAGCGCCGAAGCTCACGGGTTTCACGCAGGATCGGCGCCCGTACTCGGTGACGGCGAAAAGTGCCGCGCAGGACCTCGGCTCGCCGAATCGCATCGAGCTCTCCGGCATTTCCGGGCAGGTGGAGTTGAGCAACCGCGGGGAGACGACGCTGAGCGCGAAGACCGGCCTTTACGATATGAAGGCAGGCGTGCTTCGACTTGGCTCGGGTATCGAAATCAACGCGACGGGCGGTTACAAAATGAACCTTCGCGATGCCACCATGAATGTGCGCAAGGGGACCATCGTCACCAGACGGCCCGTGAAGGCGCAATTTCCCGACGGTTCGCTCGACGCGAAGAACCTCGAAATTCTCGATCACGGCGATCACGTGAAGTTCGGCGGGGGCGTTACGATGACCTTCAAGCTTCCGCACGACGATGCCGCTGCCAAAGGCGCGAAGACGGTGGACATAAAATGACCGGCCGCGTTTTCGGAATCGCTCTCGCACTTCTGCTGATGACTTCTGCTCCGCTCCTTGCTCAGTCGGCGGGCAAGGGCGGCGAGAAACTGCCCAACGCCTTCCAGGGATTTTCACGCGACACCGACCAGCCCGTTACGATCGAGGCCGACTCGCTCGAGATCCACGACAAGGATCGCTACGCCGTTTTCCTCGGCAATGTCGTGGTGAAGCAGGGCGACTCCATAATGCGCAGCCGCGAGCTGAAGGTGCATTACGAAGGCTCGATGCGCGGCAGTCAAAAGGAAGACGGCCAGAAGGATCAGAAATTGGCCGACTCAGCGAAGTCGCGCGCGGCGCAGACAGTCACGAACGATCCCGCCCAGCGCATCCGGATGATCGAAGCGACCGGCGGCGTCATCGTCACGAACAAGGATCAGAAGGCCACAGGCGACAAGGGCGTCTTCGACATGCGGACCAACCTTGCGACCATCTCCGGCAATGTCGTGATCTCGCAGGGACCCAATGTCATGCGGGCGGAAAAGCTCGTGGTCGATATGAAAACCGGCTTTTCGCGCATGGAGGCGGGCGGCAAGGGCGGCAATCAACGCGTCCAGGGGCTGTTCCTGCCGTCGAGCGTCGACTCGAAGAAGAAGTCGCCGCAGCAAAAATAGTCTTAATCCGCCAATACGTTGTGCGGCCGCTAACGGCCCCCCGCGGCGTTAAGCCAGCCGCCGGCATTCGTTTGCCACGCGCCGAGGGACGGAATATAGCCGCGAGACAGAGATGCATCGCAGCAAGGACGCAGTTTTGAAGGTTCTGTCCTGGCTCCGCCCGAAGGGGCAGAGCGAGGCGGACGACGCCCCTTTCACAGACGCCTGGCGTCTGGATCAAGCGGGCGCCCCGCAATCGTTGGAGCATGCGGCGGCCCGGCCCCTGCGGCCGGCTGAACCGGCTCGCGGGCAGGCGCGCCCGCAGCGTCCGCCGGCACAGGCGCGCCCCGTGCAGGAATTGCGCGTCGTGTCGGATACCCGCGCCCCCCGGGCGCCGCGCGCCGCACCGCCGGCGCAACCCGCGAGAGCCGTGCGGCCCGTGGCCGAAACCCGCCCCGCTCCGGAGCGCTCGGTCGAGCAACGGATCGCCGAGCAGCTTCGTACCATCCAGGACCTCCGCCAGATTCATGCGCTCGAATCCGAATTGCACGAGCCGCTGCGCCAGACGCGCCAACCCGCACCGCTGCCGCTCGCTGAAGAAGGCACGCTGACCGCGGTCGGGCTTGTGAAGGCATTCGGCGGCCGCCGCGTCGTGAACGACGTGACCATCGGTCTGCGCCGTGGCGAGGCAGTCGGCCTGCTCGGACCGAACGGCGCCGGCAAGACGACGGCCTTCTACATGATCGTCGGACTGATCAAGGCCGACGCCGGCGTCATCGAGCTCGACGGCCACGACGTCACAACCCTGCCGATGTATCGCCGCTCGCGCCTCGGCATCGGCTATCTGCCGCAGGAGCCCTCGATCTTTCGCGGCCTCACCGTCGAGAACAACATTCGCTCCGTGCTGGAAGCCGTCGAACCCGACCGCGCCAAGCGCGAGGAAGAACTCGACCGGCTGCTCGACGAATTCAATATCCAGCGTATCCGCAAATCGCCCGCCATCGCGCTCTCGGGCGGCGAACGCCGCCGTGTCGAAATTGCGCGCGCGCTCGCGACGCGCCCCTCTTTCATGCTGCTCGACGAGCCCTTCGCCGGCATCGACCCGATTGCGGTCGGCGACATTCAGGAACTGGTGCGCCATCTCACGCGCCGCGGCATCGGCGTGCTGATTACAGACCACAATGTGCGCGAGACATTGGGTCTCGTCGATCGCGCCTATATTGTTCACTCGGGATCGATTCTGATGGAAGGCGATCCCGACGAGATCGTTCATAACGAGAAGGTGCGCCGCGTTTATCTCGGTGAAGAGTTCCGGCTCTGAGCACTGGAGCGGCGCGCGGACTAGGGCGGCAGGCAGCCTGATGGCGCTTTCGCAGAAATTGCAGCTGAAGCAGAGCCAGGCGCTCGTCATGACGCCGCAGCTCATGCAGGCGATCAAGCTGCTGCAGCTCTCGAGTCTCGACCTTGTCTCGTATGTGGAGGCCGAACTCGAGCGCAATCCGTTGCTCGAGCGCGAGGAACCGAAGGACGGCGCGGAAGCGGGCGCGTCCTCGGAGCGGGAAGAATCGGCCGAGGGCGGCGGCGAAGAGAGCGGCGAGGATTGGGACGGCCAGCAGGTCGAACCGACGCGCGGCGAGATCGAGGACCGTTTCGAAAGCAATTTCGAAAACGTTTATCCCGACGACCGCACGGAAACGGGTGCCGCGGCCGCGCCGCAGGAAACGCCGGGCGCCTCCGAATGGGCGAACGTCGGCAGCGGTGGCGGGGCAGCCGAGGGCTACAATCTCGAAGCCTTCGTCTCGGTCGAGACGACGCTCGCCGATCATCTGGCGCGCCAGCTCACGCTTGCGGTGACCGATCCGGTGGAGCGCATCGTCGGCCAGCACCTGATCGACCTCGTCGACGAGGCGGGCTATGTGCGCGGCGAATTGCCGGCGATTGCCGAAAAGCTCGGCGCGCCGCTCGATCAGGTGGAGCGGGTGCTCGCCGTGCTCCAGACCTTCGATCCGCCCGGCGTCTGCGCCCGCGATCTGTCCGAATGCCTCGCCATCCAGTTGAAGGAACGTGACCGCTATGACCCCGCCATGCGGGCGCTGATCGGGCATCTCGATCTGCTCGCCAAGCGCGATTTCGCCGAGTTGAAGCGGATTTGCGGGGTGGACGAGGAAGACCTGCGCGACATGGCCGGCGAGATCCGCCGGCTCAATCCGAGGCCGGGCCTGGCCTTTGGCGGCGGCGTTGTGCAGCCCATCATCCCGGACGTTTTTGTGCGCGCCAATCCCGACGGGACGTGGTCGGTCGAGCTGAATTCCGAAACGCTGCCGCGCGTGCTCGTCAACCAGACCTATTATTCGAAGGTCTCAAAGAACGCGATGAGCGACACGGAGCGGACGTTCCTCGCCGACTGCCTGCAAACTGCGACCTGGCTCACCCGCGCGCTTGACCAGCGCGCGCGCACCATTCTGAAAGTGGCGACCGAGATCGTACGCCAGCAGGATGCGTTTCTGGCCTACGGCGTGCAGCATTTGCGGCCGCTCAATCTGCGCACGGTCGCCGACGCCATCGGCATGCACGAGTCGACCGTCTCGCGTGTCACCGCCAACAAATACATGGCAACGCCGCGCGGTATTTTCGAGTTGAAATACTTCTTCTCGTCCGCGATCGCCGCCACCGGCTACGGCGAAGCGCATTCGTCGGAAGCCGTGCGTCATCGCATCAAGGAAATGATCGACGCGGAAAAGCCCGAGGCGATCCTCTCCGACGACACCATCGTGCAGCGTTTGCGCGAAGCGGGCGTCGATATCGCGCGCCGCACGGTGGCGAAATATCGCGAGTCGATGCGCATTCCT
>JAICQA010000199.1 GCA_025929595.1 Xanthobacteraceae bacterium | reverse complement strand
TTTGCGCCACCGGACTCTGCAACGGCAGCGTGAAATGGAGCGTCAGGATGTCCTTGTTCATCTCCAGCCAGTAATCCTTCGGCTTGCCGAAGCCGAGCGTGTCGCCGCCGTTCTTGGCCACCGTGAAGTAGTTGAATTCCTCGAGCGAGGTGACGTTCACCTCGGCGAGCTCCGCCAGCTCCTCGCGCGAGAATTTGCCGTCGCCGTCCTTGTCGAGGCCCTGCGTCGCGAAAGCCGAGTACATGTCGTCGAAGGTCCAGACATAGCGCAGCGCGGCCACTCTGCCCTCGGCGGAAAAGACCACATCGCTCTTGAGCGTAATCCACACATGCGGGTGAGCCTGCGCGGCCGGCGCGAAGATCAGCGCGAAGGCCGCCGCGGCGCCACCGACGAGTTGCGAGCGAATGGTCATGGTCCTCTCTCCTCGTCTCGCCTCAGGCCACCGAATTGGGGCGGCAGCACGGCTATTGGAGCACAATCACCGGAGCGCCAATATGCACCCGTTCGAACAGGTCGATCGCGTCGGCATTATGCATGCGGAAGCAGCCGCTCGACGCCGCCGAGCCGATCGAGCCCGGCGCATTGGTGCCGTGGATACGATACTCGCCCCAGCCCAGATAGATCGCGCGCGGTCCGAGCGGATTGCGCGGTCCCGGCCCGACCGACCTGGGCAAGCCCGGATTGTCCCGCCGCATCCGCGCCGTCGGCCGCCACGTCGGATTGGCCTGCTTGGAACTCACCCACAGCTCGCCCGCCCATTGGAAGCGCGGTTCGCCGACCGCCACCGGATAGCGGACGGCCTGCCCGCCGCCGAGCACGTAATAGAGACGCTTTTCCTTCGTGCGGACGACAATCGTCCCTCGCTCATAGTCGCCGTCGAAATCGACGACCTCGCCGTTCGTCTTGGCTTTCGGCTGGGCGGTGCGCGCGGATGCAGAGACCGGCGCCGTTACCAAAAAAGCGGCTGCGACTGCCGCCACGACCCACTTCATACCCAAACCCCAGCCCCCGACCCGCACGCCACTAGTTCCACGGCTCGCAAGAACGGGCAATTCACACCGTCGTAAGCCAGTGCTTATGGAGCGGAGCCTGAATGGAGCATGAAGCCCTCAGGCGCCCGCCGCTCCGCCGTCGCTGCGCGGATCGTGTGCGCCTTCGAGCATTCCGTCAGGATGCTGCACTACGGCCCCGGCATGGCCCATCGTCTCAATATGAGACCCAGGCAGCACCTGAAGATCGTGGCCGGCGCGGCGCAGCCCCTCGATGGTCTTGTCGGGGAAGCGGGACTCGAGCCGCAGGTTGGTGATGCTCGTCCCCCATGTCTTGCCGAGAATCCAGCGCGGGCGGTCGAGCGCCTCGGCGAGCGGCACCTTATGGTCGACATAGCGCGTGAAGAATGCAGCCTGTGTCTGCGGCTGCCCCTCGCCGCCCATCGTGCCGTAGGACATGCGCCTCCCGTCCCGCAGCTCCGCGAAGGCGGCACTCAGCGTATGCGGCGGCTTGCGGCCGGGTTCGAGCGGATTCGCGGCATGCGGATCGAGCGAAAAGGCACAGCCGCGGTTCTGCATGACGATGCCGGTGTGCTCCAGCACGCAGGCGGAGCCGAACTCGTAGTAAAGCGACTGGATATAGGAGACGGAAAGGCCCGAGTTGTCCGCCGCACCCAGCCAGATCGTGTCGCCATCGCCCGCCGGGCGCGGCCAAGGGGCTGCGCGCGTCATGTTGACCGCCTTCGCCTCGCGGTCGAGCGCCTCCGGGGTGAGGAAGCTCGCCGGGTCGTGCGTCAGGCGGTCGAAATCGGTGAGCACGCTGTCGCGCAGCCGGAAGGCACGCTTCGAGGCTTCCACGATCGCGTGCACATGCTCGAAGCTCTCCGGCTTCACGGCGCCGAGCCGCTCGCAGATGCCGAGGATGACGAGTGCGACCAGGCCGGGCGTCGGCGGCTGGGTGTTGTAGAGCGTGCCGCTGCCGAGCTTGAGCATCAGCGGCTCGCGCCGCACGGCCTCGAAACGCTCGAGGTCTGCCCGCACGATCGGGCTGCCGAGCCGCTCGAGGTCGGCGGCGATCTCGCGCCCGATATCGCCGCGATAGAAGTCGTCGAGGCCGGCGCGCGCAAGCTGCTCGAACGTGTCGGGAAGCCGTCCGGCGGAGAGCCGCTCGCCATATTTCGGCGGCTTGCCGCCCGGCAGGAAGGTCTCCGCAAAGCCCGGCGCCTCGATCGACGCGCCGCGTTCGGTCGTGAAGCGCCAGGCGAGCGACTTCGACACCGGGTAGCCGGCGCGCGCGAGCAGGATCGCGGGTTCCAGGAGCCGCGTGACCGGCATCTTGCCGCCGTGAGCACGCGCGGCTTCGAGCGCGAGCATCCAGCCGCCGACCGCGCCCGGTACGGTTAACGCCGCGAGCGCGCCGCGCTCCGGAATCTGCTCCACACCTTGCTCGCGGTAGAAGGCGCGTGTCGCGCGCCCGCCCGCCGGCCCGCAAGCCTCGATCTGGCGCACCTTTCCGGACGGCTCGCGGATCAGCCAAAAGCCGTCGCCGCCAATGTTGTTCATGTGCGGATAGGCGACCGCAATCGTCGCAGCGGCGGCGACCGCTGCCTCAATCGCGTTGCCGCCTTCCTTCAACACCTCGCGTCCCGCCTCCGCGGCCGCCATGTGGGGAGCCGCGACCACGCCGCGGCGGGACCTGACGCTTTCTTGAACCATGGTGAAGACCTTCTCGGGCGGGAGGCGACGTCGGCGAGGCGTGAATGCTTGATCGAAGGGACGTTTGCAGCCAGATTGCCGGCCATTCTAGGCCGAGCGGCGGACAACGCGAGCCCGCCCGGCGCGACAGGGAGCAGCAGCCGATGAGCGAGACCGCGCGCAAGCCCGCCCGGATCAACTGGACGAACCTTCTCACGGTCGGCTCGGCCTGCGTGCTCGTCGGCGCGATGATCCTCGGCCTCGGACTCGCCACAGGTTGGGCGCTCGCCGGCATGTTCGGGCTCGGCGACATCGGCGCGTGGGTGCTCGAAGCCTTCTTCGGCGGCGTGGCGCTCGTCGGCATCGTCGCCTTCTGGCGGATGGCGGTGCGAGTCGAGCCGGTGATCGAGCGCTGAGCGTCGCGCACCTGAAATTTTTTAACGTTCGATTCAGAAACGGCGCTCGACGACGCGCGCGGCAATTTTTTTTTGCGCGCGAGCGCGATTTTTTCTTGCAACCGAGTGCGAAAGAGCATATCTGCCGAATTGCCCAATTTCGCACGTGCCTGTGGTCGCGTGCCGGTCGGCAGAAACCCGGACAAGAGGCCGGAAAGCTGTCGGGGCAGACCGGTAGCCGGAGTAACCGGCGAACCCCGCTCTCCGCGAGGGACGTGACTTAAAGCAACGACGTAGAGGGCCTTATTGGTCGCGACGGCTGACGGAAGGCCGGAGCTTACTGAAGAGGCACTACTCATTGCCGGGCGCACGGTGCGGGGTCTCCCCAATCCAAGCAACGGCGCACTGAGAAGGTCGGCTTTGCCGACAACAGCGGGCGAAGGCTCGCCACGGAAAGACGCATCCGGCGTCAGTCCCTCTGGCCCCCTCGTCCGGCGCTTGGACCTAGAAGGAGACGTATGAAGTGACCGACCGCATCCGCAAATTCCTCCGCCGCCGCCGCGACGAAGGCCCCTGCCTCGTCGTGGACCTCGAGGTGGTGCGCGAGAACTATCTCGCCTTCGCCAAGGCGTTGCCGGACACGCGCGTCTTCTACGCGGTCAAGGCCAACCCGGCGCCGGAGGTCCTCAAGCTGATCGCCGACATGGGCTCCTGCTTCGACACCGCCTCGATCGGGGAGATCGAGCTCGTCCTCGCGGCGGGTGCGACCGCCGACCGCATCTCCTTCGGCAACACGATCAAGAAGGAGAAGGACATTGCGCGCGCCTACGAGATCGGCGTCCGCCTGTTCGCGGCCGATTCCGAGGCCGAGGTCGAGAAGATCGCCCGCGCCGCCCCCGGCTCGAAGGTGTTCTGCCGCATCCTCTGCGACGGTTCCGGCGCGGAGTGGCCGCTGTCGCGTAAATTCGGCTGCGTCCCCGAAATGGCGCCGCGCGTGCTCGAGCTCGCCCATCGCCTGGGCCTCGTGGCGCATGGCATCTCGTTCCATGTCGGCTCGCAGCAGAACGACCCGAAGGCCTGGGACCGTGCGCTCGCCACCGCGGGCGCGATCTTCCGCGACATGTCCGAGCGCGGGATCAACCTGTCCATGGTCAATCTGGGCGGCGGCTTCCCGGCGAAGTACCTGAAAGAGGTACCGAAGGTGCAGGTCTATGGCCGCGCCATCTTCAAGGCGCTGCGCAAGCACTTCGGCAACCGCATCCCGGAGACGATCATCGAGCCGGGCCGCGGCCTCGTGGGTGACGCAGGCATGATCGAGGCAGAAGTCGTCCTGATTTCGAAGAAGTCGGACGACGACAATGTCCGCTGGGTCTATCTCGACATCGGCAAGTTCGGCGGTCTCGCCGAGACGATGGAAGAGGCGATCCGCTACCCGATCAGGACGCCGAAGGACGGCGACGAAACGGCGCCCTGCATCATCGCCGGCCCGACCTGTGATTCGGCGGACGTCCTCTATGAGAAGACGCCCTACCCGTTGCCCGTGTCGCTCGAGATCGGCGACAAGGTGCTGATCGAAGCCTGCGGCGCCTACACGACGACCTACTCGTCGGTCGCCTTCAACGGCTTTCCGCCGCTCAAATCCTATGTGATTTGAACGACATCAGCGCCGACCGAGAAACTTCAAACCCCCGGCGCATGCGCCGGGGGTTTTGCTTCTTCAGAGTCCGGTGACCATCGCCGCGCCCTTCGAACGCGCAGCATGATCCCGAAAAGTGGAAGCAGGTTTTCGGGAAAGATCATGCTGCACTAAAAGGGGTCATGCCCCGATGAATCGGGGCATGACGGATTGACGCGGCACGCATTGGCATGGCCTTTGTAGGTCGCGGAACCAAGTCGATCGCGGAAAAGTCCGCGTTCAAGCAACAAGGGTGATCAACGCGCGCAGCCGCGCGCATCGAACTGGAGGTGCGGATCATGGCCGACTGGCCGGTTTACGGGAAAATCGACGGCCCGATCGTACTCGTCGGCTTCGGCTCCATCGGCAAGGGCGTGCTACCCTTGATCGAGCGCCATTTCGAGTACGACAAGTCGAGATTCGTCGTGATCGACCCCTCGGACAAGGATCGCCGCCTGCTCGATCAGCGCGGCATCCGCTTCGTCAAGGAAGCGCTGGTCCGCGGCAACTACCGCCAGATCATGGAGCCCCTGCTGAAGGGGCAAGGCCGCGGCTTCTGCGTCAATGTCTCGGTCGATGTCGATTCCATCGCGATGATGGAGCTCTGCCGCGAACTCGGCGCGCTCTATGTCGACACCGTGATCGAGCCCTGGAAGGGCTTCTATTTCGACGAGAAGATGCCGACCGAGCAGCGCAC
>JAICQA010000284.1 GCA_025929595.1 Xanthobacteraceae bacterium | reverse complement strand
CCATTGATAACGCTATTTAATTTCTGCGGCGGCCGCTCCGGTAGCCGCCGTTGAAACTTTCATTAACCATCGGCCTTATATCCTGCGACTATCCCGGTGGGGTTTGATGTCGGAGGGACACCATGGCCAAAGCCTCGAAGAAGCGCGGCAAGAAGAAAGCCGCGAAGGGAAGGGCGAAGGCGAAGAAGTCCGCCCGTAAATCCACCAAGCGCGCGCCTGCCAAGCGCAAGGGCGTGAAGAAGCCGGCGAAGCGCAAGGCGCCGAAACGCGCGCCGAAGCCAAAGCCGCCGGCCGAACCGTGGCCGATGATCTTTGTCGTGCTGCTTGCAATCGCCGCCGCGCTTGTCGCCGGCTGGTATGCGAACGGTGTGGCGGAGGCTGCGAGCGTCCTGGGCGCGCTCGTGCCGCCGGCCGGCGAGGAAGCGGCGACGCCGTTCCATGCGCTCGACCAGTGCCGGCCGGTGGGCGCCTGGCTCGCGAGCGCTGTGCAATCCGGTTCGCCCGGCCTTTACTGAGATCCGCGCCATTGTACTGAGCGGCTCGCGTGGCGGCTGACCGGCCGCCGCGCTGGTCCCATTGCCGTTTCCGGTTACAATCGGTGAGAACCGAAACCGGGCAGGCGAATGGCTGGGCAAGTCACTTTCAGCAAGGACGGCGCGATCGCGACCGTCGTCATCGATAATCCAGGACGTCTCAATGCGCTGTCGCTGCCAATGTGGCGGCAGTTGCGCGACGCGTTCAAGGACTTGTCCGCCGATGAATCGCTGCGATGCGTGGTGGTGCGCGGCGCGGGCGATGCGTTCGCGGCGGGCGCCGACATCGCCGAGTTCGAGAGCGAGCGCCACGACGTTGAGTCCGCGCGCAAATATGGCGAGGCGGTGCATGCCGCGCTCGACGCGATTTCGGACTGCCGGCATCCGGTTATCGCGCTGATCAAGGGCGCCTGCGTCGGCGGCGGGCTTGAGATCGTCGCCCGGGTCGACATGCGCATCTGCGGTGAGAGCGCGCGCTTCGGCATTCCGGTGAACCGCCTCGGGGCCGTGGTCGCCTATCAGGAAATGAAGCCGCTCGTGCAGATCGCGGGCCCCGCCGTGGTGCTCGAGATCCTGCTCGAGGGTGCGATCATCAAGGCGGCGGACGCCGAACGGAAGGGCCTGGTCAATCGCGTCGTGGCCGATCGTGTGGTCGAGGACGAGGTTTACGCCACCGCGCATCGCATCGCCGACGGCGCGCCCCTGGTCGCGCGCTGGCACAAGCAATTCGTGCGGCGGTTGCTCGATCCGAAGCCGCTGAGTGCGGCGGAACTGGAGGACAACTACGCGTGCTTCAGGACCGAGGATTTTCAGACCGGCTATCGCTCCTTCCTTGAAAAAAAGAAACCGGAGTTCAAGGGCCGCTGATGCCGCAGAAGCCGAACAACGGGCCGCTCGCCGGCATCAAGGTCATCGAGCTTTGCCACGTGATGGCGGGCCCGGCTTGCGGCGTGATGCTTGCCGACATGGGCGCGGAAGTGATCAAGGTCGAGAAGATTCCGGGCGGCGACGAAACGCGGCGCACGGTGCCGCCCAAGATCGGCGACGAGGCCGCGTCGTTCCTGATGATGAACCGCAACAAGCGCGGCATCGCCGTCGATCTCAAGACCGAAGACGGCAAGCGCGTGTTGCGGCGGCTCCTGAAGGACGCCGACGTGGTCACGGAGAATTATCGTCGCGGCGCGATGGAGCGCATGGGCCTCGGCTACGAAGCGCTGAAAAAAGACAATCCGCGTCTGATCTATTGCGCGATCTCAGGCTTCGGCCGCAGCGGTCCTTATGCGGATCGCGGCGGCTTCGATCTGATCGCGCAGGGCATGAGCGGGCTGATGTCGATCACCGGCGAGGGACCGGGGCGGCCGCCGGTCAAGGTGGGCGCGCCGGTCACCGACATCACCGCCGGCATTCTGGCCGCCATGGGCATTCTCGCGGCGCTCCACGCGCGCTCGCGCACGGGCGAGGGGCAGATGGTCGACACCTCGCTGTTCGAAGCCGGCATCGCGCTCACCTACTGGCAGTCGGCGATTGCGCTCGCGACGGGCGTCGCGCCGGGACCGATGGGCTCCGCGCACCCGCTCAACGCGCCTTACGAGGCGTTCGAAACGAGCGACGGCTGGATCACGCTCGGCGCGGCCAATCAGACGACGTGGCTGCGTCTGGTGGCGCTGCTGGCGCGGCCCGAACTCGCGAGCGATCCGCGCTTTGCCGAAAGCTCCGGCCGCATCCAGAACCGCATCGCGCTGGCCAAGACCCTCGCTCCGGAATTCCGCAAGCGCAGCAGCGCGGAATGGCTCGCGGCGCTCGAGGGCGCGAAAATCCCCGCCGGCCCCGTGCTCGACGTGCTGCAAATGCAGGCCGATCCGCAGACGCTGGCGCGCGAGATGGTGGTGGAGGCCGAGCACTCCGCGCTCGGCGCGGTGAAGACGCTCGGCACGCCGGTGAAATTTTCCGGCACGCCCGGCGGTGTTCGGCGCGGCGCGCCGCGCTTCGGCGAACACACGCGCGAGGTGCTGCGCGAATACGGCTTTGCGGATTCCGAGATCGAGCGCATGGCGCGCGAAGGCGCCATTGGAATGCTGGATTAATCAGCGATATCAGTGCGTCTGGCCGGCCCTGCGCTTCGGATGCGGCAGGATCGCGCCCCGATGTTGCAGCACTTCCGCCGCCAGCCGGTGACCTGCGAGCGCCGCGTCTTCCGGCGACTCCTTGCGCAGACGCGCGGCGATGTAGGCGGCGTTGAAGGCGTCACCGGCCGCGCGTGCATCGACCGCCTCGACGTTGCGCGGCACGGGCACTTCCATGCTGCGGCCGTCGGCGTGAACAAGCGCGGGCGACGCGCCGTTCTTCACGACGATTTCCTTGACGCCGAAGGTGGTGAGCCGCTCGACCGTCGCGCGCGGCGAGGCGTCGCCCCAGAGCCGCGCTTCGTCCTCGAAGGAAGGGAGTGCCATGTCGGTGCGCTTGAGCGCCTCGGAGAATACCGCACGCGCCCGCTGCTCGTCGCCGCGCCAGCTTGCGAAACGCCAGTTGCTGTCGAATGCGATCTTCGCGCCGCGCTCGCGGGCGAATTCAAGGGCGGCGAGGAAGCGCCCGAGTCCGACATTGGAGAAGAGGGAAAGCGTCACGCCGGAGAAATAAATCAGATTGGCCGCGACCACTTGCTCGGCGACCCGATCCCAGCCGGGCAGTTCGAACATCTGGCGCGCGGGTGAAGCGTCGCGCCAGATTTCCGCGCTGCGGCCATTGTCACTATTCGCTTCAACGAGGCTGATGCCCGGCACGCGGTCGCTGACGCGCAGCACGAGATCGGTGCCGATGCCCTCCGCCGCGGCGGTCTTCAGCACTTCGTCGGAATAGCGGTCGGTGCCGAGCGCGCTGACAAAGGAGACCGGCGCACCGTTGCGGGCGAGATAAATTGCGGTGTGGAACGTGTCGCCGGCATAGCCGAGGACATAGCGTCCGTCGCCGTCGCGCACGAGTTCGATGAGGACTTCACCGACCGAAACGACCCGCACGTTACCGCTCCCGAAGTGCCGCCCGCTTAAATGCTCTCGTCCGCAAAGTATCGGTCAGAGCGCCGGAATGAACTCAGCCCAAACGACCGGAATGCAATGAATGCTTATACAAGTACAAGGAAAGCATTCCACGGCTTGCGCCGCAACCGCCCGATCCTCCGCTCCCCCAGATCATTGGACGTCGTACCGTCTTCGTAATTCTTCCAGACGCATGAGGTTCTTGTCGACGAGGCAGGCCAGCCGTTCTTCAAAAGCGCCGATCCGGCTGCCGCCCTCGTAAGGCGCCACGTTCTGGCACT
>JAICQA010000064.1 GCA_025929595.1 Xanthobacteraceae bacterium | reverse complement strand
TAGGCCGTGAACGTCGCCCCGCCCGTCTCCGCCAGCACCTTGGTGATCGCAGCCGTCAAACTCGTCTTGCCGTGGTCGACATGACCGATCGTGCCAACGTTGCAGTGCGGCTTCGTACGTTCAAATTTCGCTTTGGCCATCTTTGCTCTCTATCTGTCGATTGCTCGGTCGAATTCGGTGGACCTTTTTTCGTTCAGCGCGCTGGAGCGGGTGAAGGGAATCGAACCCTCGTCATCAGCTTGGAAGGCTGTTGCTCTACCATTGAGCTACACCCGCATCAGCAATCAGGGATCAGAAATCAGCGATCACAGGCGCGCGAGAGAACCTTGATTTCCTGATCCCTGATTACTGACAACTGATGCCTGACAATGGTGGAGGGGGTTGGATTCGAACCAACGTAGGCTAAGCCAACGGATTTACAGTCCGTCCCCTTTAACCACTCGGGCACCCCTCCGGTGACTCCACCTTCAGTCCGGCCCAGCCTGGAGCGCAGTTAAGCGCGGATCGCTATCCAATCGTCGATCTCGTTGAAGCTGGCCTGCAAACGAAAACGCCCCGCCGGAGGGGCAGGGATTCCGTGGCCGCTCTTATGGGGATCGGGCGAACGGGTGTCAACCCCGCCAACCTCGGGGAAACCCTTGCGGCAAGGGCATTCGCAGACCCTGTTACCTGTCCCGACGGCTGAAATTGCCAACGCCGTTCCCGCATGACAAGAACCGCCTCATGGCGGGAAAAAACGCAGGCGGGCTGTATAAAGGCAAGAAGCGCTGGGAGCGCAAGGCCAAACCGGGCGGCGAACCGCGTCGGCCGCCAGCGCGGCGCGAACGCCGTCACAACGAGCATGCACTCTTATTTGGCTGGCACTCGGTCAAGGCCGCGCTCGAAAACCCGGCCCGCAGGGTTCATCGCCTGCTGGCGACCCCGAATGGGGCCCGCCGGCTTGAAGAAGCGGGGCTAACCACGCGAATCCAGCCGGAAATCGTCCGCCCCGAGGCGATCGACACTCTCTTATCCCCGGACTCCGTGCATCAGGGTCTGTATGCCGAAGTCGACCCGCTTCCCGCTCCTGCCCTCGACGAAATTCCGGCCGGCGTCATCCTCGTGCTCGACCAGGTGACCGACCCGCACAATTTCGGCGCCATCGTCCGTTCCGCGGCGGCCTTCGACGTAAAGGCCATCGTCACGACCGCCCGCCATTCGCCAGAGGCCACCGGCGTTCTGGCAAAAAGCGCATCGGGCGGACTCGAGCATGTGCCGATCGTGCTCGTGCAGAATCTCGCCCGCGCCATGGGCGAAATGAAAGACGCGGGCATTCAGCTCGTGGGGCTCGCCGAAGAAGGCGGCGTCGACCTGGCGGATGCTTCGCTCCGTTCGCCGCTCGCTCTTGTCGTCGGAGCCGAAGGCAAAGGTCTGCGCCAGCTCACGCGCGAAACCTGCGACCTGCTCGCCCGCGTCGATCTCCCCGGCGCGATCAAGAGTCTGAACGTCTCGAACGCAACCGCCATCGCATTACATATTATATCTCGCGCCGTCCGCTGAACATCCATGCCGTCACGCCCGAACTCACTCTCCGCCCCGCACGCGCTCGACATCAAGGCGCTCGCCACGCGGCGCGCGAAGATCATGAAAGCGATTGCCCGCGCGCGAACCGACGGCGGCGCCTTGCCGCCGCTGATCGAGAAAGCACGCGATTTGATGAGCGCCCGCTACTGGGCGCGCGCGAACTGGCGCCACCGCGCGCAAATTCTGGCGACATCGGAATGGCTGCTGAAGCTCGCGGAACGATCCGGCGAAGTGGGAACGACCGGCCTGTTCTGATCGCGCAATCAGTTCTTGAGTGAATGCGGCTTGTGGTCGTCGAAGCGCGGCGCGTAGATCACCGCCGGCGGCTCGAACGGCGTATAGACGGTCGCACCGTGCGGATGCAGCGGCTGCGACTGCGCGCCCCACGAACGGTAATAGGGCTCGGGCGGAATCGGATGGCGGTCGACCGGTGGACGCCGGCGATAGGCGCCGGGATCGTTGCGGTTCGACGGAAAATATTGGCGGAAGCCGTAACGCGAATGGGTGATCACATACGGACCGTACGGCCCAACCGCATAGGGCGCGATATGACCGGGCCGATAGAGCCCCCAATCGCCATAAATGACGACGCCGTCGACGGTCATCTGCGGCGCGTGGTCTGCCCTGCCCGCGTTCATGGCGAGCAGCATCACGGCCATGCCCAGCACGAGCATGACCGCCGCGAACACGATGGCCTGTACCTTATGGGGGTTCACCGCAGCCTCCCGTTTGGCCGCATTATCCCCCTAAGCCCTGGAACAAGCGTTACTTCCTGCTTACGAACTGGGGCTATGGTTGATGAGAATTTGCTGCGCCCAAACAGCGAATGCATATTACATAGGCCACGGGCCGGCTTAGCTCAGCGGTAGAGCAACCGCCTTGTAAGCGGTAGGTCGCAGGTTCAATTCCTGCAGCCGGCACCAGGCCCCTCAAGCAGACATTAAGAACCGGCAGCCGCGAACGTCGCGGCCGCCGCTTCTCTCAAGTTCAAAGCTTAGCGGATCACTTCCACGATCGTGTGGTCGGCCGGGTCGACCAGCACAACCTGATTGCGCACGACGAAGAAGCGATAGGGTTGCACGACGCCAACCTCGCGAACGACGACATCCTCGAACGGACACAGCTCGATGCGCTCCGGCACCCGAATGCCGACGGCGAGATCGAAGTCGGGCTCGGTCGTCAGCACCGTCGCACACTCCGCCTGTGCGTAGGTGAGGATGCGCTGCCGCTGCTGCGAACTCAGTTGCACCGAGCCGCCGCGCCGGGTCGTGGTCGCCCGCGCCTGCGAGCTGCCGCTGACCGGGATCACTTCGACCACGGTGTAGGTCTGCGGGTTGATGATCACGATCTCATTCTCAACCACGACGTACCGGAAGTTGCGGTAGCGCGGATTGAGGTCGATGATCGCCGCGGGCAACGGCCGCAAGTCGATCGTACGCGGAACCGTTGCGCCGACCGATACATTGATGTCGACGTCCACGCGCGCACGGTCGATGTCGACGGACTCGCGGATCTTTGTGCGATCGCGCTCGCTGAACTGAACGCTGCCCGACTTCCTGTCGGAGTCGCCGCCCGACGCGCGGTCGCGGCGGTCGCCGTCGTCGCGGTCACGTGAGCCGGCGCGTTGCGTGTCGTCGTCACGATCGCGGTCGCCGGCCCTTCGATTGTCGCGGTCACGGTCACCCGCGCGCTGCTTGTCCTGATTGCGGTCGCTGGCGCGCTGCTTGTCGCTATCGCGATTCTTGTCGCTGGCGCGCTGCTTGTCGCTATCGCGCGATTGCGCCGTGTCCTTCGCGTCCTTGGCGTCCTTGCTGTCCTTCGACTGCGAGGCTGAGGACGGTGGCGACTTCTCATCCTTCTGGGTCGTCGAGCGCGGCTGGTCGCTGCCCGCCTTCTCGCTCTGGGTACTCTTGATGCCGGTGTCCTGCTCGGAAGGTTTGGCGCGCTGGGCGCTGTCTTTCTGCGCGGAACCGGAACTGCCGTTTTGCGCGGAACCCGGACGCTGATCGTTCTGCTTCTTCGGGGCACCGGCGTCAGGTAGCGTCTTCGTGGCCGAGTTCCCGGTGCCCTCCTTTTGATCGGCGGGAACCTGAGCGGCTACGCCGATTGTTCCTGCCAGCAAGGCGGCCGCCGCCACCGTGCCCATCCATGTCATTCTCATTGTCGTTCCTCCGAAAGCGCCGCTCCGCTTTGGAACAACGCCAACGGAGCTTCGCCGTTCCGCGATTTACGAAACGAGCAACTCTCTGAACATCAGTTCATGTTGCGGAGAAGTGCTCCGATCAGGTTCGAATAGTCGTCGGTCCACACGCGCTGATCCGGATCGGGCTCCAGCACGTCCCATTTCTCGCGTTCGGCGAGCGGCCCAAACGCTTTCTCGTTGCGGCCGACGACGGCCACGTTCGTCGAGTAGCGGTACGCCGTATCGCTCACTTCATCTTCGTCGTTGTTGCCGGCGTCCTCACCCGGTGTCGGAACACGCGTGACGGCGTCATTGGCGGCCGCAATGCCGGCCACTACCGACGACAACTCCAGGTGGCGGTTCGAGACATGCAGCGCGATCAAGCCGTCCGGCGCCGCCTTGCGCAGATAGATCGCCATCGCTTCCCTGGTGAGCAGATGGATGGGAATGGCGTCGGAGCTGAAGGCATCGACGATGATGACGTCGAACTGCCCGTCAGGCACGTCGGCGAGCGTCAGCCGCGCGTCGCCCAGGATGATGTTCGCATCCGGGGCGCAATTGGCGACGAACGTAAAATAATTCTCCTCGGTCGAGATTCGGACGACCGAGCTGTCGATCTCGAAGAAGGTCAGCTTGTCGCCCTCCTCCGTCAGGCACGCTATGGATCCGGTACCGAGCCCGATCGCGGCGATGCGGATGGCTCCGCCTTTGCGTTCGCGCGCGGCCTTGATCGTTTGCCCGATGCCGGACTTGCTCTGATAGTAGGTAATCGACTCTGGGCGTCCGCGCAGCGGATTGCCGTCGGCATCGCGCACTTTCTGCGCGCCGTGAATCGTCGTGCCATGCATCAGCACGCGGTATTCGCTCCCCGGCGCATCGACAATCTTGTGCACGCCGAAGAAGCTGCGGATCGACACCCGCCCGACGCGTTCCGTGTCATAGACGTGGATGAACATGAGGGTCAGCGCGATCAGTCCCGCAAACCGCAACGGGTCGTGCGCAAATATGAGCGCGACGGCCAGAATGACGATCACCATACCGCCATAGGCGTTGTTTGCGAACTCGTACCCGAAGGCGAGCCGCGGCACGAGCAGCAGCACGAGCAGCGCCAGGAGCGCCAGCCAGAAGATGCGCACCTCGCGGTTGTCGACGAGAGAAAAGCCCGGCCGGCACAACACCGCCGCGATGATCAGGAGCGGATACTCCGCCACCCAATCGAACACGCGCGGCGCGATCATCCCCGCCGCAATGCCGCCGATCACGCCGCCAACGGCCATCCACAGATAGAAGGCCGTGAGATAACGCGCGGCCGGCCGCCGCCGTGCCAGCTCTCCATGGCAAACCATGCAGGTGACGAAGAAGGTCGCAATGTGGATCGCGAAGACGGCAAGAATGTTGAACTTCAGATCGACAGCGTAAGTCGCGACCAGAAGAGCAATCAGGAACGGCTGCGCCCGCACGAAGAACTCATGCGGAATAAGCGGCTTGACCTGAAAGACGAGCACATAGCTCAGAAGATAGAGTGCGAGCGGAATGACCCACAGCAACGGCGCCGCCGCGATGTCGGTGGAAATATGCGCCGTGACCGCGATCATCAGTCCGGCCGGAACCGCTGCGAGCGCCGCCCAGATCGCGCCGTCCTTGAGCGTGGGCGCTTGCAGGGTTCCTCGCGCAACCGGGGCCGCACTGGGCGCGGCATTCTTCGATCGCACGAGCAGAAGGCCGCATAAGGCGATGAGCGCGATTAATACATAAAAGAGGACGGACCAAGTCGTTGTCTGCTGTCCAAGACGGCTCAGCGGCTCGACGAGAAAGGGGTAGCTCAGGAGCGCGAGAAAGCTGCCCACGTTACTGGCGCCGTACAGGAAGTACGGATCTTTCGAAGATGGATGCCCCGTGCGCGCGTACCAGGCCTGTAGCAATGGCGCGTTGGCGGAAAGGGCGAAGAACGGCAGACCGATCGATACGGTGAACAGTCCGATGATCCAGAGCGTCTCGCCATCCGCAGGCGGACGTCCCCACGTGGTCGAAATACTCAAGGGCAGCACCAGTGTGGCGCCAAGCAGAACGAGCAGATGCACGACGACCGACCGCCGGCCCGGCAGATGCCGCGTCAGCAGATGCGCATAAAGGTAGCCGCCGAGCAGCGCCGCCTGAAAGAACACGAGCGCCATCGACCAGACCGAAGGCGCACCGCCGAGCGTCGGCAGCACCATCTTGGTGAACAGCGGCTGCACGGCGAACAGCAGCCCCGCACTCAGGAAGATCGCCGCCGCGTAAATCGCGAGCGTCACACCTTGACTTTGCAGTGAGAAGGCCTCCGCGTTCCGTTTGCGGGATTTTTTTCGCGAAGTTACGGCCATCCGGGGCTCCATCGGTCCACGCCGAATCGGGCGCGCCAAGTTCCGAGTTTATGGCAGAAGCGGTGTTCTCGAGGACGATCAATCGCGCAGGTGGCGCAGCACGGCACCGGCAATATTGGAATAGTCGTCGGTCCAGACCCATTGACCTGCGCCCGGCTCCTCCAGCACCCAGTCCCCCGAATCGAGCAGCGGGCCAAAGTCGGCGTCGGTTCGCGCCACGGCCGCAGCGCTCGACCCGAACAGATATTCCGCGCCCCCCGTCTCCCAGTTCGACATGATGCGCGTCCGCATCCCGTTTGCCGCGGCAATACCGGCAACGACCGACGGCAATTCGAGATGCCGGTTCATGACGTGGGCACCGATGATCCCGCCGGGCGCAAGCTTGCGCTCGTAGAGGGCGACGGCCTCCTGCGTGAGCAGATGCACCGGCACCGCATCCGAAGTGAACGCGTCCATCACGATCAGGTCGTAGTGGCCGTCCGCCGCCTCGGAGAGCGTCAGGCGCGCGTCGCCAACGATGACCTTCGCGTCAGGCTTGCAACCCGACACAAAGCTGAACTTCTCCGGATCGAGCGCGATCTTCACGACCGCCGGATCGATCTCGTAGAAGTCCAGTGAGTCCTCCGCGCGGAGATAACACGCAACCGTCCCCGCCCCGAGCCCGACCACGGCCACACGGACCGGTCCTTCTTTCTTGCGCTTCACGGCCTCGAACAGCCGCGCCATCGGCGATTGCGGCCCGAAATAGGTGACGCCAACCGGTCGCCCTCGCGACGATAGCGCCGCGCCCTCGATCACCTGCGCGCCGTGGATCGTCGTGCCGTGCATCAGCACCCGCACCGTGGAGCGTCCGGTCGACGTCTCGTAAATCTTGTGCACGCCAAAGAAGCTGCGCATCGTCTGCACATTGCTGCCTTCGGCGAGAAACGCGTAGATCAGCACGAGGATGCAGGCGAACGCGATGGCAAGCCGCAGCACGTCGCGTGCAAGAAAGAGCACCGCAAGCGCCAGCGCCGCACCGATCATGCCGGCGAACGTTTTTGTCTCGGGCCAGATTTCGAGCACGCGGATCGAAAATACGGCAAGACTCGTCAGCGCGACAACCGCCGCCACCGGCAACCAGTAGGTCGGGTCCTTATGTAAAGTTAGACCGGGAAGGCACAGGACGCCCAGCACCAGCAGGATCGGATATTCGGCGACCCAGTTGAAGATGTTCGGTGCGATCAGCCCTGCGAAAATTCCGCCGATCACGCCGCCGGTCGCGAGCCACAGATAGAATTCCGTAAGATACCGCGCGGGCGGCCGCCGCTGCGCCAGCTCGCCATGACAAACCATCGCCGTAATGAAGAACCCGGCGAGGTTCAGACCGATCACGAACAGGATCGATTGCAGATCCTTGAAGATCAGCACGGCGATCAGGAGCGCGATCGCCGCCGGCTGAATGGCGACGAAGAATGCGTGCGGAACGATCGGCCGTGTCTGAAAAACGATAACGAAGCTCAGAAGATAAAGCGCGAGCGGCAATACCCAGAGCAGCGGCACGGCGGCGACGTCCGTCGAGATATGCGCCGTCACCGCAACGAGAAAGGCGGACGGCACCGCGCCGAGCGCCATCCAGATGAGTGCATCGCGCCGCGACGGCGCCGCTTCACGCTTCGCGCCCTTCCCGACCGCCGGCAACACGTTCGGCGAACGCAGCAGCAGCGCCGCGCATCCCCCGATCATGACGATCAACAGGATAAAGAGCGCGGACCAGACATGGGTTTGCTGGCTGACACGCGACAGCGGCTCGATCAGGAACGGATAGCTGAGGAGCGCCGTGAAGCTCCCGACATTGCTGGCGGCGTAGAGAAAATATGGATCGTTCGACGACGAATGACCCGTGCGCGCGAACCATGCCTGCAACAGCGGCGCGTTCGCAGAGAGCGCGAAGAACGGCAGGCCGATCGAGACCGTGAACAGGCCGAGCAGCCAGAACTCGGCGCCCTGGGCCGGAGGCCGTCCCCAGCCTTCGGCGATCCCGAGCGGCAGCCCGATCAGCGCCGCCGACATGACCGCGAGATGCACGATCAGCGAAGGCCTGCCCGGCAGGTATCGCGTCAGCAGATGGGCGTAAAGATAGCCGGCGAGCAGTACCGCCTGGAAAAATACGAGCGCGACCGACCAGACCGACGGCGCGCCGCCGAGCGTCGGCAAGACGACCTTGGCGAACAGCGGCTGCACGGAAAACAGGAGAGCGGCGCTGAGCAGGATGGTTGCCCCGAAAAACGGCAGCAACAGGCCTTGATAAGCGACGGTCCCGTTGCCGGCTACCGTCGTGCGATCGCTCCCTCCCGGCACCTGGTCCCTCCCTGGCAAATCGAACGGTCGCAGGCGCTGTCTGTACGTCAAATGAATAAAAGTCGGCACGCGTCCGGAGGTTTCGATGCGGAGCGATCATTACGAACGGAAATCATACCGGTCCAGTCCCACCGCCTCGCTCCCACCATTCAAGCCTGCGTGAATGGCCTTCGCGGAATAATTGGGCGGAGCCGGGAGGACCAATCATGGAACTGAACCGCCGCACTCTTCTGGCATCGGCCTCGGCGGTGAGCGCCGCCGCGGTTGCCGGTCCACTCATCTCTTCAGTACCAACCGCCGCCCAGACAGCGCCCGCCGGCAAACAGGCCCCCGCCTTCTATCGCTACAAGATCGGTAGTTTCGAGGTGACGTCGGTCAACGACGGCGTCGCGCGCTTCCCGCTTGCCGACACTTTTGTTCGCAACGTCAAAAAGGAAGAAGTGCAGAAGGCGCTCGCCGAAGCCTATCTTCCGACCGACGTCATGACGATCTGGTTCAACCCGACACTCATCAATACCGGCTCGCGGCTCATCCTGATCGACACCGGCATGGGCGAACCAAAGGGCCCCGTCGGCCACTTGCGGCCGAACCTCGCGGCCGCTGGAATTGACACCAAGGCGATCGACACGGTCATTATCTCCCACTTCCACGGCGACCATATCAACGGCATCCGCAACGGCGCCGGGGAGGTGAACTATCCGAATGCCGAGATCATGGTTCCGGCTGCGGAATGGGCATTCTGGATGAGCGACGACAATATGAACAAGGCGCCGGAAGCCATGAAAGGCGCTTTCGGAAATGTGCGGCGTGTGTTCAAGGGCCTCGAAGACAAGGTGAAAAAATACGACGCCGGCAAAGAAATCGCGCCCGGTCTGACTTCGATCGCCACTTATGGTCACACGCCGGGTCACGTTTCATACGCGCTCGCCAACGGCAACGACCGCGTGCTGATCCAGTCGGACGTCACGAACAATCCGCACCTGTTCGTGACCAACCCTGGCTGGCATGTGCAATTCGATCAGGACGCTGCCGCAGCCGAAGCCACGCGCCGCAAGTTCTATGACATGGCGGCGACCGACAAGCTGCTCGTCGCCGGTTTCCACTTTCCGTTCCCGTCAACCGGTCACATCGAAAAAGCCGGATCGGGCTATCGCTTTGTTCCGTCGAACTGGAATCCGGCGCTCTAATTCGCTCTCACACATAACAGTTATGACAGGCCGCGAAATTTTCGCGGCCTTTCTTTTTGCAATGGAATAATTGCGCGGCGGCGCTGTTCAATCCAATGTGAGAGGACAACGTGCGCTGATCGCTTCACACCGCGCTGCATCCGACTAAAGTTGCCGGCACAAGTCAGTCGCGTCGCGCCCAACAGACAAGTTTCCCCGCCCCCGCGGGAGGCTGCATCGCAGGTCGATGCAGCCTGTTTTTTTGGCGCGACCAAAGTGACTCAGCACTCACTCAAACGCCATTTGGATTCCGGCCCGCGCCTTCGGCGCGTCCCGGAATGACAAATACTATTACTCCGCCGCGGCCTTCAGCACGCGCGCGCCGCGCCGTCGAGCCCGGACTAGTTCGGGCGAGAGCCCGGCGCGGCAAACATAAAGCCGCGCGCAGCGAAATTACTCCGCCGCCACTTTCGGCACGCGCGCGGGGTCGTAGGAAAGGATCGGCGACAGCCACCGCTCCGCCTCCTCCACCTTCCAACCCTTGCGCGCCGCGTAGTCCTCGATCTGGTCGCGGTCGATGCGCCCGACGCCGAAATAGGCGCTGTCGGGATG
>JAICQA010000175.1 GCA_025929595.1 Xanthobacteraceae bacterium | reverse complement strand
TGATGCTCCGAGGTGCCGTAGTGCGGCGCGACGAGCAGCGTCACGCCGAACGGCGAGCCCTGCCCGCGCTTCGCGAGTTGCACCTTGAACTCGATCGCGCCGCCCCAGCCCCAGCGGTTCTGATCGTCAAGCTCCGATACGTCGCGGATGTTGAAGCGGTCGCCCCAAAGCTCAAGCGCGACGTGCAGGCTATCCGCGGGGTTATAGCCAAGCTCCAGCTTCGGCTGCTGCGCACGGAAGCTGCCGCTTCGCTTCCCGAAATGCGTCTCGTAGAAAAACGTGGCGTGGCGGTCGCCCTTGTGGCCGATGTCGCTGCCGCTCACGAAGCCGAAGAGACTTTCGGTCTCGACGCCATGCTCGTGCGGCGCGATTTGAGGCGGCGTGGCCTTCGCCTTCCGGACCGGACGCGCGTGGGAATGGCCATGATCGTGGCCATGGCTTTGACTGTGCTTGTGGTCGTCGTGCGTGCGGCCGTGGCGATGAGCGTCCTGAGCAAGCGCAGGTGCCGCGACGGAAAGCGCGCCGGCGCAGGCGAGCGCCGGAAGAAAGAGACGCATGGAAAGCCCCCTGTTTTTGCGGCTTCGGCCCCGGCCTACCGCTGATATGATATATTGTATCATTACCTGCATGGGTGGGGGCTGGCAAGATCGTCATGGCCGGGCTTGTCCCGGCCATCCACGTCTTTCCCTCTCGAAGCGCCGCCAAGACGTGGATGCAGCGCAACTCGGGCTTGCCCGAGTTGCGTTTCTAAGGGTGCCCAAGTCGGATAAATCCGACTTGGGTGACGAGCGCGGGCATGACGACGAGTACAAAGGCACGACATGCGCGCGCATGGCCTCGCGCGGACGTGCCTGCTACAAGGCCGCGCAAAGGAAGACGCAACGCATGACCGGCTCGAACAACCTGCGAGCGCGCAGTGGCCGCGCGAACGGGCTCGTAGACCTCTACGAGCGCGCGGGATATGTGCGCGTCGATCCGCCCGTGTTGCAGCCGGCCGACATCTTCTTCGAGCTCTCGGGCGAAGAGCTGCGCCGCCGCCTGTTCCTGACCGAGAACGCGGCCGGCGAAGAGCTTTGCCTGCGGCCCGACCTCACGATCCCGGTCTGCCTCGCGCACCTATCGAACGGCGCCGCGCTGCCGGCGAGCTACTGCTATCTCGGCCCGGTCTTCCGCGACCAGAGCGGCGGCAGCGGCGAGTATCTGCAGGCCGGCATCGAGTCCCTCGGCCGGCGCGACCGCGAGGCGGCGGACGCGGAATGCGTCGCGCTCGCGCTGGAGAGCGCGCGGAGCTTCGGCTGCGAGCGGCTGGCGATCCGCATGGGCGACGTCAGCCTCTTTCGGGCGTTGCTCGCCGCGCTCGACCTGCCGCCCGCATGGCAGCGGCGGCTCGCGAAGGACTTCAACCGGACCGGCACGCTCGAAGCCGATCTCTCCACGCTGAAGCGCGGGCCGAATGCCGCGGCCTCGCACGAAGGCATGCTCGCGGCGTTGCAGGGTTCGGACCCCGCGGCGGCACGCGCGCTCGTCACGGATCTCCTGTCGATCGCCGGCATTTCCACCGTCGGCGGCCGCACGGTCGGCGAGATCGCCGAACGCTTTCTCGAACAGGCGTCGCTCGGCGCGACGAGCGGGCTTGCGCCGGAGACTGCGGCGGTGATCGAGCGTTATCTCGCGATCGAGGGCGACCCCGACGAGGCGCTGTCCGCGCTGCGCGCGCTCGCGGCCGATGCGAAGCTCGACCTTGCCGCCGCGCTCGACGCCTTCGAGCAGCGCACCGGCTTCATCGCCGCGGGCGGCGTCGATGTGGACACGATCCGTTTTGCGACCGCCTTCGGCCGGCCGCTCGACTATTACACCGGCATGGTGTTCGAGCTTTACGACGCGAGCGGCCGCGTGGAATGGCCACTGGTCGCGGGCGGCCGCTACGACCAGTTG
Organism: Xanthobacteraceae bacterium; assembly: GCA_025929595.1. Classification (GTDB taxonomy): domain Bacteria; phylum Pseudomonadota; class Alphaproteobacteria; order Rhizobiales; family Xanthobacteraceae; genus JAUSIF01. The sequence continues at coordinate 4,050 of JAICQA010000175.1, read as the reverse complement.
CTCACCGTGCTCGGCTCACCGGAACCCATTCCGGCCATCGGCTTCGCCGCCTGGATCGCCGAGCTTGACGTCGCAGGGAGCGGCGCATGAACGGGCGCCCGCCGAATTCGCTGCTCGTTGGCGTGCCGTCGAAGGGCCGCCTGCAGGAGAACGCGCACGCCTTCTTCGCGCGCGCGGGCATGACGCTCGTGCAGCCGCGCGGCGGGCGCGAATATCGCGGCACGGTGCCGGAGGTGCCGGGCGTCGAGATCGTCTATCTCTCAGCCGCGGAGATCACGAGCCAGCTCGCGCAGGGTGGGCTGCATTTCGGCGTCACGGGCGAAGATCTTTTGCGCGAGATGATCCCGGACGCGGACAAGCGCGTGGTGCTGATCGACGGACTCGGCTTCGGCCACGCGAATGTCGTGGTCGCTGTGCCGCAGGCGTGGATCGACGTGCGCACCATGCACGATCTCGACGACGTGGCGACCGCGTTTCACCAGAAGCACGACCGGCGCATGCGGGTCGCCACCAAATATGTGCACCTGACGCGCGTGTTCTTCGCGCGGCACGGCATCAGCGATTACCGCATCGTCGAGAGCCTCGGCGCGACCGAAGGCGCACCGGCAACGGGCGCGGCCGAACTGATCGTGGACATCACCACGACCGGTGCGACGCTCGCCGCCAACGGCCTGAAAGTGCTCGACGACGGCATCATGCTGCGCTCGCAGGCGAACCTCGTCGCCTCGCTCGAAGCAAAGTGGGGCGAGCGCGAGCGCGCGGCGGCGCGGGCGCTGCTCGACCGTGTCTGTGCCGAGCGGCAGGCGCGCACCATGCGGGAGGTGCGCACGCGCTTTCCGCAGGCGGACGCCGAGCTTGTGGCGGAAGCGACGGGACGTTTCGGCGTTCAGGCCCCCCTCGGCGGGCCGACTTCATCCGGGATGCTGACGCTCCTGTGCGCGCCCGACCGTGTGCATGAGCTCGCGATCTTCCTGCGCGAAGCCGGCGCGGAAACGGTCATGGTCGCCTCGCCCGAATTCGTGTTCTCCAGCGAGAACGCACTCTACGACGCGCTCGCGAAGCGGCTCGGCCGCTAAGCCGGAGCCGCGGCGCCGAGATGGAATCCGCCCTCGCCTGACGGCTCCAGTTCAACTCGCCGCCCGTGCAGCTCGTGCAGCGTCTGGCGGTGACCGATCGAAACGATGGTCGCTTCCGGGAGCCGCTCAGCGAGCAGCCGATAAAGGGCGGCTTGCGCCTTTTCATCGAGCGCCGATGTGGACTCGTCGAGCAGGAGAATGTCCGGCTCGAACAGGAGCGCGCGCGCGAGCGACACGCGCTGCTGCTCGCCCTGTGACAGGATATGCGGCCACTGTGCTTCCTCATCGAGCCGTTCGACCAATTTCGGCAGCCCCACGGCATTCAGAACGTCGGCCAATTGCGCCCCGGTGAATGTGTTCGCGGGGCTTGGATAGGCGAGCGCCTCGTCGAGCCGGCCGAACGGAAGATATGGCCGCTGCGGCAGCACGAGCAGGCTCTTTCCCTTCGCGACCGCCACCGTCCCCTCGCCGAACGGCCAGATGCCGGCGATGGCACGGAAGAGCGTCGATTTCCCCGAGCCCGAGGGTCCCGTGACCAGCACATGCTCGCCGGGCGCGATTTCCAGATCGTCGGCCGCGACAATCGGCGCGCCGGCCGGCAGACGGAGTCGCAACGCGTCGAGACTCAATGCCGCCTTTCCGCTGTCGCCGCGGACGATGCGCGCCCCCGCGCGCAGGCGCTCGGCGCCTGTGACCGACTCCTCGAAACCGATCAGCCGCTGCGTCACCGCGCGCCATTCGGCGAGTTCGCGATAGGCATCGACAAAGAAGCTGAACGCCCGCTGCACGTTCTCGAAGGCGGATGCAGTTTGCATCAGGACGCCCAACTGGATCGTGCCGGCGAAATAGGCCGGGCTGACGACGATGTAGGGGAAGATGATCGAGATCTGGTTGTAGCCGGCGGTGAACCAGGTCAGCCGCTTGTTCGCGATCATCAGCTTGTGAAAGTTGCCGACAAGGGCGGCGAAGCGGCGGCCAAGCCCGTCGTTTTCCGCCTGCTCTCCCTCGAGCAACGCGATCTGTTCGCCGTTCTCACGCACGCGCACGAGATGATAGCGGAAGTCGGCCTCGAAGCGCTGCTGGTTGAAGTTGAGCTTCACGAGCGGCTTGCCGATCAGATGCGTCACCAGCGTGCCGAACAGCGAATAGAACAGCGCCGTCCAGACGAGATAGCCGGGGATCGCGCCGAGAAGCGGCGTCTGCGCCTGGTTCGACAGGCTCCACAGAATGGCGGCGAAGGAGGCAAGCGTCGCAATCGCACCGAGGAAACCCACGCCGATACGGATCGCCTTGTCGGCGAAAAGATCGAGGTCCTCCGCGATGCGCTGGTCTGGATTGTCGGCCGCGTCGCCCGTCAGGCGCATCCGATAGTGTGCCGAATCGCGCAGCCACCGCTCGAGGTAATTGTCGGTCATCCAGGTGCGCCAGCGGATGCGCAGCCACATCTGAAGATAGAGCTGATAGACCGCGGCGACGATGAACAGCGCGGCAAGACCGCAGAAGATGAGTAGCTGAAACTGAAACGTGTCCCAATCCTTGTCCTGGATTGCGTTGTAGAAGCGGGCGTTCCAGGAGTTGAACTGCACGTTCAACGCGACGATGCCAAGCTCAAGCCCGATGACTGTGACGAGCAGCAACCAGCCGGCGCCGCGGTCCTCGCTTCGGAAGTAGGGCCAGGCCACGCGACGAATATCGGCGAGCGCGGCGAACAGAGCGCGAAGCTTCAGCAAGGGAGCCTCCGGCGTTCGAGTCGGCAAAGGGCCGGGCAGCCTAGCCGAAGGCCCCTGACAAAAAAGGGCCGCCCGAAGGCGGCCCTTTCTCTTCAACTTTAACTTTCGTCATCCCGGCCGAGGCGCTTGCGCCGAGAGCCGGGATCGTCCGCGGCTTTTTATTGAACGGTCCCGGATCGCGCGCTGACGCGCGCGTCCGGGACGACGTTGATCAGAAGCCCATTCCGCCCATGCCGCCGCCACCGCCGCCCGGCATCGCCGGGGCGTCGTTCTTCGGCAGCTCGGCCACCATGGCTTCGGTGGTGATCAGGAGACCCGCGACGGACGCGGCGTCCTGGAGCGCGGTGCGCACGACCTTGGCCGGGTCGATGATGCCGGCCTTGAACATGTCACCGTAGGTTTCGTTCTGGGCGTCGAAGCCGAACTCCGGATCCTTCGACTCCATCACGCGGCCGACGACGATCGAGCCCTCGACGCCCGCGTTTTCCGCGATCTGGCGGATCGGGGCTTCGAGCGCACGCAGCACGATGTTGATGCCGGCCTGGATGTCGGCGTTCTCGTTCTTCATGCGGCCGATCGCCTTCTTGGCCAGCAGCAACGCAATGCCGCCGCCGGGGACGATGCCTTCTTCAACCGCCGCACGGGTCGCGTTGAGCGCGTCGTCAACGCGATCCTTCTTTTCCTTCACTTCCATCTCGGTCGCGCCGCCGACCTTGATGACGGCGACGCCGCCGGCGAGCTTGGCGAGACGTTCCTGGAGCTTTTCCTTGTCGTAATCGGAAGTCGTCTCTTCGATCTGTTGCTTGATTTGGTTGACGCGGCCTTCGATGTCCTTCTTCTTGCCTGCGCCGTCGACGACCGTGGTCTTTTCCTTCTCGACGATCACCTTCTTGGCGCGGCCGAGCATGGCCAGCGTCACGTTCTCGAGCTTGATGCCGAGGTCTTCCGAGATCACCTGGCCGCCGGTGAGGATCGCGATGTCCTCGAGCATGGCCTTGCGGCGGTCGCCGAAGCCCGGAGCCTTGACGGCCGCGACCTTGAGGCCGCCGCGCAGCTTGTTGACCACGAGCGTGGCGAGCGCCTCGCCTTCCACGTCTTCCGCGATGATGACGAGCGGCTTCGAGGATTGCACGATGGCCTCGAGCACCGGCAGCATCGGCTGAAGCGAGGAGAGCTTCTTTTCGAATACGAGCAGGTACGCGTCTTCCAGCTCGGCGATCATCTTCTCGGCATTGGTGACGAAG
>JAICQA010000213.1 GCA_025929595.1 Xanthobacteraceae bacterium | reverse complement strand
TGCGGTAAACAGACGGGATCATCAGAATCATGAATTCCATGGGATTTCTCCTTTTCGTTTTTTTGCCCCTGAAGCGGCTCCTTCATCCAATAGTCGTCTAGAGAGGTGGATTTCGACACTGTTCCAACCTCAAGCAAAACATGGTCAGGGGATTATTGGCGAATCACAAGGGCCGCGCGCCAGATGCCCGAAGACAACCTGGTTCAGCTATGGAACTCTTGTGGCGACCGCGGACGTGCCACATAGCTCTCGGTCTCTCTGAATCTCGCCAGCCGTCGGGTGGAAGGCGCTCGGCCGATCAGCGCGCTTAACGGGCCGCCTCGACCTGGCTATACGCGTTTTCAAGGGCACCGCGCGGCATTGTTTGGTCATGGCTGATCAGTTTGCGTCCCGACAATAGACGCAAGCCGACATAGAACACCGGGGTGAGGAACAGGCCGAACAGGGTCACGCCAATCATGCCGGCGAACACGGTGATCCCCGTGGCCGATCGCACTTCGGCGCCGGCGCCGTGCGAAAGCACGAGTGGAACCGTGCCGGCAATGAAGGCCACCGACGTCATGACGATTGGGCGCAATCGCAAGCGGCAGGCTTCGAGTGCCGCTTGGATGGTGCCGTTGCCCTGCAGTTCCAGCTCGCGCGCGAATTCGACGATGAGGATCGCGTTCTTGCAGGCCAGGCCCATCAGTACGACCAGGCCGACCTGCACGAAGGTGTTGTTGTCGCCGCCAGTAAGTTTGACGCCGGCCAGCGCGCAGAGCATGCAGATCGGCACGATCAGAATCACTGCGAGCGGCAAGGTCCAGGACTCGTAGAGCGCAGCGAGCACGAGGAAGGCCAACAAGATGGCGACCGGAAACACCAGCAGCGCCGCCCTCCCCTGCGAGGCTTCTTGAAAGCTCAGGTCGGTCCATTCGATAGTCATACCGTTGGGTAGCACCTTCGCCGCGATCTGGCGAAGGTTGTCCATTGCCTGCGCCGAGGACAATTTGGTCGGGTCGGCTTCGCCCAAAAAGTCGGCGGCGGGATAGCCGTTGTAGCGCAGCACCGGATCCGGGCCGTAGGTGGACCTCAATTTGACCAGGGAGCCGATCGGCACCATCTCACCGCGATCGTTGCGCGTCTTGAGATTGGCGATGTCCTCGACCTTCCCGCGAAAATCTCCGTCGGCTTGCGCATAGATGCGCCAGGTGCGGCCGAACGCGTTAAAGTCGTTCACGTAGGCTGAACCGAGGTAAACCTGCAGCGTGTTGAACAACTCGGTCAGCGCAATGCCCTGCGCCTTGGTCTTCACGCGATCCACCTCGACGTCAAGCTGCGGCACGTTGGACTGATAGCCGCTGATCGGAAATCCCATTCCAGCAGTCTGCATCACCGCCCCCTGGAGGGCATTGACGGCATTTTGCAGCGCGCCAAATCCGAGGCCGACGCGATCTTCGATGAACAGAGAATACCCGGCACCGTTGCCCAGGCCGAGAATCGGCGGCGGCATGAGGACGAAGGTCATACCTTCCTGGATGCCCGCGAGCTTTCCATTCATCTCTTCACTGATCTCTTTGGCGCTGCGGTGACGTTCGCCAAACGGCTTCAAGATGAGAAACGCGATGCCATAATTCGGCGTGTTCGTAAATTGGAGCGGGTTCAGACCGGTCATTGCCACGACGTGGGCGATGCCATCCACGCTCTTGCTGATCTCGACCACCCTGTGCAACACCGTATCCGTGCGTTCGAGAGAGGCTCCTTCCGGCAATTTTACGCCGGCCATGAGGAACAGCTTATCCTGAGTCGGGATAAAGCCCCGCGGCACCGCTTGGAAGATCAGCCCGGTTCCGAGCAACAGCAGCGCGTAGACGGCAAACACCGCCCCACGATGCTTCAAGGCGCGCGAGACAGTGCCTTGGTACTTGTCGGAACTTGCTTTGAAAAAGCGGTTGAAGGGACGGAACACCCACCCGAACAAACGCTCGATCCAGCGAGAAAGACCATCCTTCGGAGTGCCGTGGCTCTTGAGCAACTTGGCCGCCAGCGCCGGCGACATGGTCAGTGAATTGATCGCCGAGATGACAGTGGAGATCGCGATCGTCACCGCGAACTGTTTGTAGAACTGGCCGGTGACGCCGGTCAGAAACGCCATCGGCAGGAACACGGCGCACAGCACGAGTGCAATCGCGACGATGGGGCCTGAGACTTCCTTCATCGCCTGATGCGCGGCCTCGAGCGGTGTTCGGCCTTCCTCGATGTTGCGCTCGACGTTCTCGACGACCACGATGGCGTCGTCAACGACGATGCCGATCGCGAGGACCAGGCCGAACAGAGTCAGTGTGTTGATTGAGAAACCGAGCAGATACAGGGCGGCGAAGGTTCCGATCACCGACACGGGCACGGCAATCAACGGAATGATCGACGCGCGCCAGGTCTGCAGGAACAGGATCACGACGAGCACAACGAGCAGAATCGCTTCCAGCAGTGTCTGCACGACAGCGGTGATCGAATCGCGTACGAAGACGGTGGTGTCGTAGTCCGAGCGATATGTGAGGTCGGGCGGGAAACGCGTCTTCAGTTCTTCCATTTTCGCGATCACGGCATCGCGCACGGTAAGCGCGTTGGCCCCTGGTGCTTGGAAGATGCCGATCGGCGGAGCGTCTCGGTTGTCGAGTTGCCCGCGCAACGTGTAGTCGTTGGCGCCGAGTTCGATGCGCGCCACATCGGCCAGGTGCACGATCTCGCCGTTCGCGCCCGCCTTTAATACGACCTGGCCGAACTCCTCGGCCGTGCGCAGGCGACCTTGGGCATTGATCGAGATCAGAAAGTCGCTGCCTTTGGCGATGGGTTCTGCACCGAGCTGTCCGGCCGAGACTTGGATATTCTGTTCCTGCACGGCGCGGATGATGTCGCCGGCCGTCATCCCCCGCGACGCAATCTTGTCCGGGTCGAGCCAGATGCGCATCGCATAGTCGCCGCTGCCGAAAATCTGCACCTGACCGACACCGGGTAACCGAGCCAGTTCATCCTTGATTTTGATGTTGGCGTAGTTGCGCAGGTAGAGCGCGTCATACGTGCCGTTCGGTGAGAGCAGCTGGACCAGCACGAGGAAGTTGGGCGATTCCTTCTGCGTGGTCACGCCGAGACGGACGACCTCGGACGGCAGCCGCGACAGCGCTTGGCTGACGCGGTTCTGCACCTGGACCTGCGCGGCATCGGGATCGGTGCCGGGACGGAACGTGATCGTCATCTGCAAGACACCGTCCGATCCCGCCACCGACTTCATGTACATCATGTGCTCGACGCCGTTGATCTGCTCTTCTAACGGCGTCGACACGGTTTCGGCGATCACCTTGGGGTTGGCGCCGGGGTAGGTTGCGCGTACGATCACCGCAGGCGGCACCACCTCCGGATATTCACTGATGGGAAGGATAGGGATCGCGATCAGGCCCCCGACGAAGATCACGATGGACAGCACTGCGGCGAAGATCGGCCGATCGATGAAGAACTTGGAAAAGTCCACGTCTGTCGCTCACTTCTCCGGTACGGCTGCAGGCGCAGTCGGCGCTGCTCGGAGCGTGCCCATCGGCACCTCGTTTGCCTTGACGGGTATGCCGGGATAGAAGATCTTTTGCAGGCCGGCCACGATGACCTTGTCATCCGGCGCGAGGCCTGACTGGACCACGCGCAGCCCCTCGACCATGCGGCCGAGCACGACATCCTTGCGCTGCGCCTTGCCGTCCTTGTCCACCACGTAAACGTACTTGCGGTCCTGGTCGGTCAGAACGGCCTTGTCGTCGATCAGCAGAGCATCGGCCTTCTGGCCGCTGGCAAAACGAACGCGTGCGTACAGGCCAGGGGTGAACATGCGATCGGCATTCGAGACCACAGCCCGTGCGCGTACGGTCCCGATGGTCGGGTTGACCTGATTGTCAAGGAAGTTGACCGTGCCCACATGCGGATAGCCATCCTCGTTGGCCAGACCGACGTACACCGTATTATCACGCCCTGTGCGCTCGCTCTTGCGCTCTTGTTCCTTGTATCGCAGGTAGCTGTTCTCATCGGCATCAAAATAGACGTACATCGGATCCTGTGACACGAGCGTCGTCAGTAGAGTCTGGTCCGCCGTGGCCAGATTTCCGACCGTGACCAGGGCCCGGCTCGCCCGCCCCGCGACCGGCGCGCGCACCTCGGTGAAAGACAGGTTGAGCTTGGCCGTAGCCACCGCTGCCTCGGCGGCGCGGATATCGGCCATACTCTGCTCATGCGCAGCGCGGCGCAGATCGATCTCCTCGCGTGAAATCGCGTCGTCGTCGATCAACGACTGAGCGCGTTTGATCCGTACCGCTTCGAGTTGCTCCGCCACGCGCGCGCGGGCCAGTTGCGCCTGGGCGTTGTCCAATGCCGCACGGTAGGGACGGGGGTCGATCTGGAACATCAGGTCGCCTTGCTTCACGTCCTCACCTTCTCCGTAGGCGACACGCTGTACGTACCCGCTGACGCGGGGCCGTAATTCGACAGTGTCAATCGCGCTCACGCGGCCGGTGTATTCGTCCCATTGCTGCACGGACTTGGTAAGCACCTGCGCGACGGCGACTTCGGGCGGTGGCGGCTGGCCACCACCACTGGCCGGCTCGCCGTTGCAGCCTGCCAGTGTGAGCAGCAACGCAATGGTCGCACCGCGCGCAATCGACCACACACGAGAGACGTTGTATGCTTGATCGTAATGCATGATGCCGGGGAACATGGAGGCGGGTATCCGGAACCCACTCGACCGTATCCTTACGTTCTCCTTGCTATGGATTGGCTGCCTTTACCATATAGTCGGTTCAGTATGCCAAAATCGACAAGCAACAACCAGCAAGCCGCACCGCTGAGACAATAAGGTCACTTATCCTGCTGATAATGGCTTTAACGAGACCGTCGTTCAAGAGCGAAGGGCTGGCGCATTAGAGGACCTGCTGGGTAGGCTAGTTATGGCAACGTCCGCCTTACACACATGGGGCATGTCATTCATGTTTTGGATTTTGTACGTTGCTGATGACTGCCTGGCTCCCCTCAGTGACTTTTACATATTGAACCGAGATGCGCTGATGTCCGCCCTGCCGCAGTT
>JAICQA010000227.1 GCA_025929595.1 Xanthobacteraceae bacterium | reverse complement strand
TCGATCAGGATGATTTGCTGCTTGGTCTGGCCAGGTCCCGCCGCGATCACCGGGCAGCCGAGCGCCCGCGCTCCCTGGTCGAGCATGAGTCCGCCCGGCGTGAGGTGATAGGCGAAGGTGTTCAGCACCACGTCGCCTTTGCGGATGCCGGCAGCGAACAGACCGCGCGCGATTCGCCAGCCGTCCGGCCCATCGGCCTCAGGCTGAAACACCGGGCCGGGCGAAACGGAGAGCCGCGCGTAACTCGCGACCGGCTCCGGCAGCAGGCCGCCAAACGGCGGATTGTCTTTCAGCATCGCGGGCAAGTCGGACTTGCGGAAAATCGGCAGCTTCGCCAGCGCTTCGCGGCTCGTAACGCTCTTCGGGCCGACGCCCGCGAGATGTTTCGCCCAGCCCGGCGCCTTGAGCGCCGCCGCGATCAGCGCCGGCAGCCGCGCAATCAGATCGCGCTCACGCTCGGCGGGATCGCGGGTGTCGAGCTTGTCGTAGAACTCACTCATTGGTCTCGTCCGTCATCCTGAGGTGCGCGCGAAGCGAGCCTCGATGGATGACGGCCCCAGGCTCAAAGTGCGTCATCCTTCGAGGCCGGCCTTCGGCCGGCACCTCAGGATGACGAGAAGTCAAGCCAGCCACCGTTTCCGCCGCTTGTAGTGCTTCACGTTCTTGAACGAGCGGCGGCCCGCCTCGCCGACGCCGAGATAGAATTCCTTCACGTCTTCGTTCTCGCGCAGCTCGTCGGCCTTGCCGTCGAGCACCACGCGGCCGTTCTCGAGGATGTAGCCGTAGCGCGCGTAGCGCAGCGCCATGAAGGTGTTCTGCTCGGCGAGCAGGAAGGAGACACCCTCCTTCTCGTTCAGCGCGCGGACGATCTCGAAGATTTCCTCGACGATCTGCGGCGCGAGGCCCATCGAGGGCTCGTCGAGCAGAACCATTTTCGGGCGCGACATCAACGCGCGGCCCACGGCCGTCATCTGCTGCTCGCCGCCCGATGTGTAGCCCGCGAGCGACTGGCGGCGATCCTTGAGCTTCGGGAAATAGGCGTAGACGCGCTCAAGATCGGCGCGGATCGCAGCCTTGCCGTCGCGCCGCGTGAAGGCGCCGGTGAGCAGATTCTCCTCGACCGTGAGATGACCGAAGCACTGCCGGCCTTCCATCACCTGGATGCAGCCGCGCCGCACCAGCTCGTTTGGCGACAGCTTGTGAACATGCTCGCCGTCGAAGGCGATCGAGCCCTTGGTGACTTCGCCGCGCTCGGAATGCAGCAGGTTTGAAATCGCTTTCAGCGTCGTCGTTTTGCCGGCGCCGTTCGCGCCCAGGAGCGCCACGATGCCGCCTCGTGGCACGTCGAGCGACACGCCCTTCAGCACAAGAATGACGTGGTCGTAGACCACTTCGATGTTGTTGACGTTGAGGACGTGACCCGCAGCGGCCGGGCTGGAAATATTTTCGGCGACAGACATCGTTTCGGACGCTCCAGATTTCCGCTCGTCCCCGCGAAGGCGGGGACCCAGACTGGATTCCCGCTGGAGTTTACCCTCGGGCCAGCCAAAGGCTGGACCGGGGGCGGGAATGAGCGGATGTATTCTGAGCCCTCGTCCCCGGATTTATCCGAGGACGAGGGAGATCGCGTTGCTTACTTGTTGTCCGTGCAGGCTTCCGTGCGCTTGGGCCAGCCGGTGTTCTTCTCGACATAGTCCTTGGAAGCGGCTTCGAGCAGCGGGCGCACTTCTTCCTTCATGGGCGTGATCCAGTCGGTGGTCTTCACCCACTTCTTTCCATCCCACTGCTGCACATAGGCCGCGTGATGACCGTTGTGATCCGCGCAGGAGACGTTGACGATGGGCGCCGCGAAGCCCGGCAGGCCGAGCTCCTTCCAGCGCGCGTCGGTGATGTGCAGCGACTCGAGGCCCTTGCGCACGTCTTCGCCGGTCACGACCTTCTTCTTCGTGATCGCCTGGGCGTTGCGGATCGCTTCGGCGATCAGCACGGAGTTGTAGACGCCGCGGTTGTAGAGATTCTCCGCGAACTTCTCCTTCTCCGTCTGGCTCTTGCCGAGCACGTGCTTCTCGATGTCCTTGAGCGCCGGGTAGTTCGAGCCCACGCCGTGGAAATTGAGCGTGAGATAGCCCTTGCCGCCGTCGCCCGCCGGACGCGCGTCGTCTTCGCCGCCCGACCACCAGATGCCGATGAACTTGTCCATCGGGAAATTGGTGCGCGCGGCTTCACGCACGGCCGTCGGGTTCATCGCACCCCAGCCCCACATGATCATCCACGCCGGCTTGTCGCGCCGGACGTTGAGCCATTGTGCCGACTGGTTCTGCATTTCGGCCGCCGGCACCGGATAGAGCTTGGTGGTGAAGCCGTACTTCTTGGCGAATTGCTCGAGCAGCGGAATCGGCTCGCGGCCGTAGCCGCCGTCGAAGAAGATGTAGCCGATCGTCTTGCCCTTGAGCTTGTCGAAGCCGCCCTCCTTCTGGGCGATGTACTTCATGATGATCGAGAGACCATCCCAGTAGGTCGCGGGCGGGTTGAACACCCACGGGAAGTTGTTGCCGTCGGCCGAGGCCGAGAGCCCGTAGGCCATCGACAGCACGGGGATCTTGTCGACCGCCGCTTTCGGGATGAGCTGCAGCGTGATGCCGGTCGAATACGGATTGGTGATGACCGGGTTCTTCGCCTTGGTCGACTCGTAGCATTCGACACCCTTCTTGGTGTCGTAGCCGGTTTCGCATTCCTCGACAGCGAGCTTCACGCCGCCGATGCCGCCGTCACGGGCATTGAGCATGTTCAGGTAGTCGCTCATGCCGTTGGCGATGGGGATGCCCGAGCCCGCGAACGGGCCGGTGCGGTACGAGAACAGCGGCACGTAGATGCTGTCCTGCGCAAGCGCGGCCGGGGCCAGAGCGGGCACGCCCGCCACGACCCCCAGCACCGCGCCGATCATCAGACCTTTCAGACGCATAGTTTCCTCCTTGCGTTTCCTCATTTCCCGGTTGGCCCGGGGCTCATTTCGCCTCCCCGCCGGTTCAAGTGCGCGGGGAGGAACTGGCAGCAAGTGTGCCCCTTCAATACGGGAAAGGCCACACCCTCAGTTTTTGCTTCGCGATCTGCCACATGCGCGCGAGGCCATGCGGCTCGACGATCAGGAAGAAGATGATGAGCGCCCCGACCACCAGGAAGCTCAGATGCTCGATGGTGGCCGAGTGCATGGGCATGCCGAGCGCGTCCGGCAGGATGCGCAGCAGGATCGGTAGCCCGAAAATGAGCGCCGCGCCGAGATAGGAGCCGAGCAGGCTGCCGAGCCCGCCGATGATCACCATGAACAGCACGAAGAAGCTCTGGTTGATGTTGAAGGTGTCGGCTTCCGCGCCCCCGTACCAGAGGAAAACGAGCATCGCGCCGGCGACGCCGCAGTAGAAGGACGACACCGCGAAAGCGAGGAGCTTCGTGCGCAGGAGGCGGATGCCCATGAGCTCCGCCGCGATGTCTTGGTCGCGGATCGCCATCCACATGCGGCCGATGCGGCCATGCACGATGTTCGACGCGATCCAGGTCATGGCGACCACGATCGTCAGCACGATCAGGTAGCGCGCGATGGGCGTCGCCGACGGGCCGGTCACGATCATGTCGAGGAACTTGCGCTGCGGCACCTCGATCGCGTTCGAGACGTTGTAGTTCACGAGCCACGGGATGCGCACGAAGCACCACTGGAGAAAGAACTGCGCGGCAAGCGTCGCAATCGCCAGATAAAAGCCTTTGATGCGCAAGGACGGGAGGCCGAACAACACGCCCACCGCAGCCGCGAAGAAGCCGGAGCAGACGATCCAGACGATGATGTTCACGTCCGGCCAGACGCTCGTGAGCTTGTAGCAGGCGTAGGCGCCCACCCCCATGAACGCGCCCGTGCCGAGCGAGAGCAGGCCCGTGTAGCCGGTCAGCAGGTTGAGGCCGATCGAGGCGAGCGCGTAGATCAGGAACGGGATCATCACCGCCTGCAACAGGAAGTCGTCGCCGAAATACGGGATGGCGACGAAAGCGATCAGCAGGATCACCGCAATGCCGATCCGGTCCTGGCGGATCGGGAAGATCGCCTGATCGGCGACGTAGTTGGTCTTGAACTGTCCCGCCTCGCGATACAGCATCGTTCACACCCGCTCGATGATCTTTTCGCCGAACAGGCCCTGCGGCCGGAACAGCAGGAACGCAAGGGCGATGAAATAGGCGAGCCAGCTTTCGATGCCGCCGCCCAAGAGCGGTCCCCAGTAGAATTCGCCGAGCTTCTCACCGATGCCGATGATGAGGCCGCCGACGATGGCGCCGGGGATGGAGGTGAAGCCGCCGAGAATGAGGACCGGGAGCGCGCGCAGTGCGATGATCTGGAGCGCGAAGGAGACGTCCGAGCGCGCCGCCCACATGATGCCGGTGACCAGCGCGACGAGGCCCGAGGCGAACCAGACGATCACCCAGATCTGCTCGAGCGAGATGCCGACCGAAAGTGCGGCCTTGTGGCTGTCGGCCACCGCGCGCAACGCGCGCCCGATGCGGGTCTTGGAGAAGAACACGGCGAGCCCCGCCACCATCAGCGACGCGATGACGGCGGCCGCGATGTCGATGTACTGGAAGCTTACGAAGCCGCCGAACACCTGCCAGTCGTAGGAGCCGCGCGGCAGGAACAGTTCGCTCGTGATCATCACCTTCGGATCGCCGCCGAAAATCAGCTCGCCGACGCCGATCAGCACATAGGTGAGTCCGAAGGTCGCCATGAACAGGATGATGTCGGGCTGATTGACCAGCGGCCTGAGCACGAGC
>JAICQA010000306.1 GCA_025929595.1 Xanthobacteraceae bacterium | reverse complement strand
GTCTCGACCTTCGGGATCATGCCGCCCGAGATCGTGCCGTCGGCGATCAGCTTGCGGATGTCCTTGAGCGACAGCTCCTTGATGAGCTTCTTCGACTTGTCGAGCACGCCCGGCACGTCCGTCAGCAGCAAGAGGCGCTTCGCCTTCAGCGCGCCCGCGACCGCGCCGGCAAACGTGTCGGCATTTACATTGAACGTGCCGCCGCTCTCGCCGGCGGCCACCGGTGCCAGCACCGGAATCAGCTCGCGGCCCAAAATCTGGTCGAGGACGGTGGTGTCCACCTTCACCGGCTCGCCGACAAAGCCGAGATCGATCGCCTTCTCGATGTTCGAGCCCGGATCGACGACGGTGCGCGTGAGCTTCTTCGCCTTCACCATGTTGCCGTCCTTGCCCGACAGGCCGACGGCGCGCCCGCCCGCTTCATTGATGAAGCCGACGATCTGCTTGTTGATGGAGCCCGCGAGCACCATCTCGACGATCTCGACGGTGGCCGCGTCGGTGACGCGCAGCCCGTCCTTGAATTCCGACTTGATACCGAGCTTCGCGAGCATCGCCGCGATCTGCGGCCCGCCGCCGTGCACGACGACGGGGTTGATCGCGGTCTGCTCGAGCAGCACCACGTCCTTCGCGAAGGCGCGCGCCGTCGCCTCGTCGCCCATGGCGTGGCCGCCGTATTTCACCACGACGATCTCGTCGTCGTAGCGCTGCATATGCGGCAGCGCTTCCGACAGCACGCGCGCGGTCAGCAGCGCTTCTTCGGCGATGTCGGCGGCCTGCGGCTCTTTCTTGGACATGGAATCAACCGGCTCGTGCGAGGGGTTCGCGCGGTTCTAGCCGATCGGGCGGGGTGCCTCAAATCGGCTGGCGTTGCGCCGCCGCCCGGCCAGCGGCCGCCAGCGGTCCACCGGCGCGAGCACACTCAGTTGCAGCCAGGAAGGAAAGTCCTCGCGCAAATGACTCGGCCCGTCGAGCGCTATCGTGCCGTCGGCAAGGGCACGCTTGAGCGGCAGGTCGCCATACCAGACCCGGGTGATCGAGAGGCCGTCGGTGGCAACGAAAAGATCGACCTCGAGGCCCGGATCGGTGACGCACAGCTCAGCTCCGTGGCGGTCGGCCAGGAGCCAGCAAAAACGTCGGCCCTTGGGCTGGTCGGAAAAACTGAAACGCACGACCGTGCGCGCGGCCGGCAGGCGCGGAAAGTTCAGCCTCCGATGCATGTCCCAGAGCACCAGGCGCGGATCGGCGTCGGCACGATTCAGGGTCGCGGGCAGCCAGCGTTTGCCCCAGGCGCCGAGCCCCGTGATCAGCGGCGCGAGCTCGGCGCCCGCTTCGGTAAGGAGGTAGCCGTTGGTGTTCCGGTCGCCTTGTGGCCGCTCGACGATGCCGGCCTTTCTCAGGCTTTTCAGCCGCAAGGAAAGGAGCGAGGGGGACATGCGCGGGACGCCGCGCTGAATGTCGTTGAAGCGCCGTGCTCCGAGAATGATTTCGCGCAGCACGAGCAGGGTCCAGCGTTGGCTGAGAATCTCCGCTGCCAGCGCGAGCGGGCAGTACTGGCCGTAGCCCTTCATGCCGAAATGGTAGCGCCGGTCATCGTATCGCACCACTACAGATGCTGTAGTTGCAGAGCAGCCGCCGCGCCTGCGAACCTTGCCGGAAACCAGCGGGACTCAGCAAATGGACGCCTTCGAAGAACGGATCGCGCGCCATTACACGCATGGCGCGCTCACCGCCGCGATCGAGAGAGGCCTGCAGGCGAGCGGACGTGGCGGCGGCGAACTGAGCGACGCCGATCTCGCCGGCATGGACGAGTTTCACATGGGAGGCCGCGAGGCAACCGCGGCGCTTGCGGAAAGCCTCGACCTGAAACCGGAGATGTCGCTGCTCGACATTGGCTGCGGAATCGGCGGCGCGGCGCGCTTTTTCGCGCAGCGCTTCGGATGCCGCGTGACCGGCGTCGATCTCACGCCGGAATATATCGAGACGGCGCGGGCGCTCAGCATGCGCCTCGGTGTAGCGGATCGCGTCGAGTTTCACGTCGGCAGCGCGCTTGCGCTGCCGTTTGCGGATGAAAGCTTCGATGCTGCGTCACTGCTGCATGTGGGGATGAATATCCCGGACAAGCGGCGACTCGCGGCGGAGACCGCGCGCGTGCTGAAGCGCGGCGGGACGATTGCCGTCTACGACATCATGCGCACCGGCTCCGGCGCAATTGCCTTTCCCATGCCTTGGGCGGCGAGCGAAGACACTTCGTTTCTGGCGACGCCGGCCGATTATCGCGCGGCCCTTGCCGCCGCCGGATTCGACATTGCCGGCGAGCGGGACCGCCGCGAACTGGCGCTTCAGATGTTTGCGCGCATGCGCGCCAAAATGGCGGAGGGAGGCGGACCGCCACCGCTCGGCCTGCATATCCTGATGGGCAAGGATGCGCCGGCCAAGATCGCCAATATGGTGGCCATGCTCGAACGGGAGCGCATTGCGCCCGTCGAAATCATCGCGCATCGCGCCTGACGCGTACTTAGCCCCGCTCCCGCATCACCCGCACGATCGCCGCGCGCAGCTCGGGCAGCCCCGCGCCGAGTTTCGATGACGTGGGAAAGACGACCGGGAAGGCGGCGGCGCGACGGGCGATGCCGGCTTCGGTCTCTTTCACGCGCTCGGGCAGCTCGTCGGCCTTCAACTGGTCGGACTTCGTGAGCACCACGGCGTAGCTCACCGCCGCCTGATCGAGCAGGTCGAATGTGCCGCCGTCCGAATCCTTCAGCCCATGCCGCGCGTCGATCAGCACGAAGACGCGGGCGAGATTCGCGCGGCCGGCGAGATAGGCCTGCGCGATCTCCGTCCAGGCTTCCGCCTTGGCGCGTCCCGCCTTGGCGTAGCCGTAACCCGGCAGGTCCACGAGCCGCAGGTTCATGCCGCCCTGAAAGAAATTGAGCTGCTGCGTGCGGCCGGGCGTGTCGGAGACGCGCGCGAGCGCCTTGCGGTTGGTGAGGGCGTTGATCAGGCTCGATTTGCCGACATTCGAGCGGCCGGCGAAAGCGACCTCGACCCCCTGCATCTTGGGCAGCGACTCCGCCGATCCCGCGCCGGCGACGAAATCCCATTCGCCGGCGAAGAGCTTGCGGCCGGTTTCGAGTTCGTCCTCGGTGAAACCGGCCGCTTCCCTCATGCGGACAATTCCTCGCGCCGCGCGCTGGCGGCGAGCCATTCTTCTTCCGCTTTTGCGAGGCGCTCGGATTTCTTTGCGCGTTCGCGGCCAAGCTCGGCGAATTTCGTGGCGTTGCCGGAGAGCGACGCAGAGTCGGCGAGCTTCGCGTCGAGTGCGGCGATCTCGCCCTCGAGCTTCTCGATCTCGGTTTCGAGCGTCGCGATCTTCTTGCGCAGCGGTGCCAGCTCCGCCCGCTTGTCCGCGGGATTGATATTCGCGGCTTTCGGCGCACCAAGACGCTGCGCGCCCGACCGGCCGAGTACTTCGCGGCGGTACTGATCCACGTCGCCCTCGTAGGGCTGCACC
>JAICQA010000098.1 GCA_025929595.1 Xanthobacteraceae bacterium | reverse complement strand
GAAGCAGGCTGCGAAAAACACAAAAGGCAATGCGCATCGCGACGCCCATAAGGATCTTTATGCAGGCAAGGACGGCCACGTCTATCAGCGCGGCAAGGACGGCTGGCAGAAGCACGACGGCAAGCAATTCGCGCATGCCGACCATGCGCGCGAACACGTCCAGCATCTCGACCGGTCGCAGATGGCCCGTCACCAGGGCGATATCCGCCATGTCGCTCATCACGGCGGCGGCGGATTTCCGCATGGCGGCGGCGCGCATATCAGCGGCCGTCCGGGCGGCGGTTTTCACGGTGGCGGCGGCTTCCACGGCGGCGGGCACCGCGGCGGCGGATTCCACGGCGGCGGCCGGCGGCGCTGAGGCGGAGAATTGAATCGAAAGCCGCGCACCCGCTGCGGGTGATTGCGGAGACGCCATCGGGATTCAGTTCGATAGGTCGCGCGCTTCGATTGCGCTCCAATAGCGTCGCCGAGGAGATGGCGGTTGTTGTGCCCGGCTCGGTCGACCTCTCGGTCCTTCCCCCCGACCTGCGGTCGAAGCCGGAACATCGCAACCGCCATCGCCTCGCGCAGCAAGTGAGGAGAACCATCATGGCCACGCAGCATGCCTTGCCGTTCCCTCACGGACAGAGCGCGACCGTTCACACACTCGCCAAGAACTGGTGGCTGACGCTCCTGCGCGGCCTCGCGGCGGTCGCGTTCGGAGTCATCGCGTTTGCCTGGCCGAAGCTCACGGTCGTCACGCTGATTCTGCTGTTCGCCGCCTATGTGCTGGCGGACGGCTTCTTTGCGCTGTTTGCGGCGATCAAGGGACGCGAGCACGGTGTGCCGACCTGGTGGCTCGCCGTGATCGGCCTGCTCGGTGTCGCCATCGCGCTCCTGACCTTCTTCTGGCCGGGACTCACGGCGCTCCTGCTCATGATGATGATCGGCGCCTGGGCGCTGGTGCGGGGCGTCTTTGAAGTGATCGCCGCGCTTCAGCTATGGAAGGAGCTCGACGACGCGTGGCTGCTCGTCCTGAGCGGCGTCGTCTCCATCGTGTTCGGCGGCGCGGTGCTCGTGATGCCGGGCGCGGGCGCACTCGCGCTCGTCTGGCTGATCGGCGCCTACGCCATCCTCTTCGGTCTCATCCTCATCGTGCTGTCGTTCAGGCTGAAGAAGCTGAACGACGCACTCACCCACTGAACATCGTTTCACGCCGGATTTCTTTACAGCGCTTCCTCCCGCCTGCGCCGTCCGCTTGTCACGCGGACGGCGTCTTTTTTTCGGCGCGCGTCTCAGGTCTTCCCCGGACACCCGCTCAGGGCTTGCGCCGATGGTGCGACCCCCACCCGGGTGATTCACTGATCTCCGGATTTCCGCAGAGCGCGAGGGATTTATGCCGACGATGACAGCCGAAGCCCTTGCCGCCGACGCCGCTCCAACACCGCTCCGCGATCTTCCCGATACGTTCGACGGCATGATTCAAATTCCCAGCGGGACGTTCCGGATGGGATCCGACAAGCACTATCCGGAAGAGGCGCCGGCGCATCGCGTGAGCGTCGATCCGTTCAGGATCGACCGCTATCCCGTGACGAACAAACAATTCCGCGAGTTCGTGCGCGCGACGGGTCACGTGACGTTTGCGGAGATTGCACCGGACCCCAAGGATTATCCCGGCGCGCTGCCGCACATGCTCTATGCCGGCTCGCTCACCTTTTCGCCGCCGGACGGTCCGGTCGATCTGAAAAACTGGAGCAACTGGTGGGCGTTCCTGAAGGGCGCCGACTGGCGCCATCCTTACGGGCCGAAGAGCAACATCAACGGCCTCGACAATCATCCGGTCGTTCACATCAGCTTTGCCGACGCGTTTCTCTATGCGCGCTGGGCAGGCAAGCAGTTGCCGACCGAGGCGGAATGGGAATTCGCTGCGCGCGGCGGGCTTGAAGAAGCGGAATTCGCGTGGGGCGACGAGTTCGCACCGGGCGGCCGGCAGATGGCCAACACCTGGCAGGGCGACTTTCCGCACCAGAATCTTGCCACCGACGGCTTCACGCGCACGTCGCCGGTGAACGCCTTTTCCGCGAACGGCTACGGCGTCTCGGACATGATCGGCAATGTCTGGGAATGGACGACGGACTGGTACACGGCCAAGCATCCCGCCGACGCCAAGAAGGCTTGCTGCATTCCGGAGAATCCGCGCGGCGGCCGTGAAGAGGAAAGCTACGACGCCTGTCAGCCGCAGGTGAAAATTCCCCGCAAGGTCCTGAAGGGCGGCTCGCATCTGTGCGCGCCGAACTATTGCCGCCGCTACCGGCCCGCGGCGCGACACGCGCAGCCCGTCGATACGTCGGCGAGCCATATCGGATTTCGCTGCGTCGTTCGTCAGCGAGGAGATTCGTGATGGCTGGCGCGCAGCATCACGAACTCGGCTTGCTGCCGAAACTGGTGCTGGCGCTCGGTGCGTTTCTGCTCGTGCTTGGCGCCATCCGCTTCGATCTGACGGCGGAAACGATGCAGCGGATGTGGAGCGATTTCACCAGCCGTCCCGGCGGGCCAATGACCTTCCGGTTCATCCTGCAGCCGGCCATGGCGGCGCTCGCCGCGCTGTTCGACGGCATCCAGGACGCGCGCACCGGCCGCTCCCCCTATTTCTGGACCGTCCTGCACAGCCGGGACGAACGCACCGACCGGCTGCGCGAAGGCCTGACATCGACCGCGCGCATCGTGCTGCTCGGGCTCGCCATGGATGCGATCTACCAGTGGCGCGTGCTCGATGCATTTTATCCCGTCGAAGCACTGCTCATCGCAGTCTTCCTCGCCTTCATTCCGTATTTGCTGCTGCGTGGGCCGATCGCGCGCATCGCGCGGCGTTGGATGGACCGCAAGGAGCACGCACGCAGGACAGGAGGCCGATAATGCCGACGCTCGCACCAACGCTTCCCGAGCGACCGGAGAAACTGAAGGAATCACCGGTCCCGCCCATTCCGGATATCGACCTCAAAGCGCCCGAGGCTTCGACCGAGCTTTCACATCACCGTACCGAGCTATCGACCCATCGCACGGCGCTCTCCGAGCATCGCACGTCGCTGTCGGAATATCGCACCGACCTTTCGACCGACCGCACCGACATGTCGATGCGGCGGACCGGAATGTCGTTTCAGCGCACGCGCATGAGCGCCGACCGCACGCTGATGTCGGTGATCCGCACGTCGCTGTCGCTGATCGGCTTCGGCTTCACGATCTATCAGGGTTTCGAGAAGCTGCGGGAAAGCGGCGTGATCGCGAGCGCCCATGCGCCACGCAATTTCGGCATGACGCTCGTCGCGCTCGGTATCGGGATGCTCATCTTCGGCATCGGCTATCACCTGCGCTTCATGTACGGGTTGCGCAAAGTGCGCGCGAAAATGGCGGCGGACGGGCTCGTGCACGCCGACAGCGGCTTTCCGCCGTCCCTCACGCTCATCACCGCACTTGTCCTGCTCGCGATCGGCATCGTCGCCATCATCAGCATGATTTTTCGCGTCGGCCCCTTTTGATTGGTGGAGCCAACAATGGCGGCGCCTAACGCAACGACTGTCCTAAAAGTGGCCCAGCGACATCATGTTGATGGCGTTCGCCAGCGAGTCGAACGGCTTGCTGCATTCGACGTGATACAGCCCGCTCAATCCGCGATAGCCATGCGGATCGTTCGTGAAGTCAATGCGCTTGCTGCGCTGGTCAGAAGTAATCGGGCGCTGGCAGCTCGTGCAGGTCGGATCGTTCGAGCCGCCGGCCCATTTTGGATTGTAGTCCACGGGGTCCTCCGGCGTTCGTTTACCTTTCATTTACCCTTGCACAGCGGTGCGCTCCGTCCAAGAGACGCCGCGCCGCGGTTCCATCGGCAGAAATCGAGCATTTGCGCCGTTCGTGAGCGCGTCCGCGAGACGCGCTCAAGGCCGGCCTTCATGGGGGCGGCCGCCTTCAGCGGCTGACACGTTCAACCGAAGGAGAGCGATATGGCGAAATCGAACGAGAACAGAGGCGGCGGAGCGAAAGGCAAGAAGCCGAACATCCTCGTCATCTGGGGCGATGACATCGGGCAATCGAATCTGAGCTGCTATACGCACGGACTGATGGGTTACAAGACGCCCAACATCGACCGCATCGCGAAGGAAGGCATGTTGTTCACCGACTCCTATGGTGAGCAGTCCTGCACAGCCGGGCGCTCTTCTTTCATCACCGGACAGAGCGTGTTGCGCACCGGACTTTCAAAAGTCGGCGTGCCCGGCGCCCCGATCGGCATGAGCGAAAAGCTTCTCACAATTGCCGGCGCGCTGAAGAACCAGGGTTACGCCACGGGACAGTTCGGCAAGAACCACCTTGGCGACCTCAACAGCATGCTGCCGACCAACCACGGCTTCGACGAGTTCTTCGGCAACCTCTACCACCTCAACGCCGAAGAAGAGCCGGAATCAGAAGACTATCCGACCAACCCCGAATTCAAGAAAAATTTCGGACCGCGCGGCGTGATGCATTCCTGGGCGACCGACAAGGTCGATGCGACGGTGATGCCGCGCTGGGGCAAGGTCGGGAAACAGCGCATCCAGGACACCGGCCCGCTCACCGCAAAGCGGATGGAGACCTGCGACGACGAATTCGTTATGGCGGCGAAGGATTTCATCCAGCGCCAGCACGAAGACGGTAAGCCGTTCTTTGTGTGGCTTAACACGACGCACATGCATCTATACACGCATCCGAAGCGCTCGAGCGTCGGACAGGCAGGGCAATGGCAGTCGCCCTATCACGACACGATGATCGATCACGACAAGAACGTGGGACAGATGCTCGATCTGCTCGACGAGCTCGGCATCGCCGAGGACACGTTCGTCATGTATTCGACCGACAACGGCCCGCACCGGAATAGCTGGCCCGACGGCGGCATGACGCCGTTCCGCAGCGAGAAGAACACGAACTGGGAGGGCGCGTTCCGCATTCCGCTGCTCGTGCGCTGGCCGGGCAAGATTCAAGCCGGATCGATCTGCAACGAGATCGTGCAGCATCACGACTGGTTCCCGACATTTCTGACGATGGCGGGCGAGCCCGACATCGTCGAGAAGGCGAAGAAGGGCTACCAGGCGATCGGGCGCACCTACAAGAACCACATCGACGGCTACAACCTCGTTCCGTACCTGACCGGCGAGGAAGAAAAAGGTCCGCGCAAACTCTTCGTCTATATCAGCGACGACGGCGACATCCTCGCGCTGCGCTTCGACAACTGGAAGGCCACATTCATGGAGCAGCGCTGCAAGGGCACGCTCCAGGTGTGGGCGGAGCCGTTCGTTCGCCTACGGCTGCCGAAGCTCTTCAACCTGCGGACCGACCCGTATGAGTTCGCTGACACCACGTCGAACACGTACTGGGAGTGGTTCATTCGCCGCGCCTACATCATCCAGGCGTCGCAGGCCGTGTTCTCGAAGTGGGCAGATACTTTCAAGGACTTCCCGCCGATTCAAAAGCCGAACAGCTTCACGATCGACGACGCGGTCGAGAAGATGCGCGAGACTGCAGGCGCTGACTGACGACAATTCGGGCGGCGGGCGCTAGTCCGCCGCCCGGCATGGGGGGCCATCCGAATCGAACGGGTGATCCATGCAGATCAGGCTCGTCGACCAAGACCATCTTCAATTCGGCCCCGTCACCATCGCGCTCGCCAATCAGCGCATTCTGGCGCTGATTTGCGGCCTGTTCGCCTCTGACAGGAAAACAAGTACCTCCGGTACGCGCCGACCGCCTCCCCGGATTTCGTGTCACTGAGCGGAGCGGCGCATGAAGGAATGGTTCGACATCGTCGCCGAATGGTCGGTGCTGCTGATCGACTGGATGGCGCTCATCCTGATCGTCATCGGAACGGTCGAGGCGTTCTTCGCGGCGCTACGGCTCGCCGTGGGCGGCGCGCACAACAATCACGAGCGGCGGCTGGTGTGGCTCAGCTACGCCCGCTGGCTGGTCGCGGCGCTGACCTTCCAGTTGGCCGCGGACATCATCGAGTCTTCGATCGCGCCGACCTGGGGCGACATCGGGCGGCTCGCCGCCATCGCGGTCGTGCGCACCTTCCTCAACTACTTCCTCGAACGCGATCTCAACGAGACCCGCGAAAAGGATCGCGAGTCAGCCCGTGGCTAGTGGAGACAAAGACATGCCGGACATTTTTCGCCCCCTCCGCTCCTTCGTCGGCGCGTTCGCCGTCCTCGCCATTATCACCGTCGCCACGCCATGGTCCGAACCTGTGCAGGCGCAGCCCGATCCGCTGCCGTCGTGGAACGAAGGCGCGGCAAAGAAGTCGATCCTCGACTTCGTCGGGCGCGTCACGCAGAAAAGCAGCCTGGATTACGTAAATCCGGAGCTGCGTGTTGCCGTGTTCGACAATGACGGCACGCTCTGGGCCGAGCAGCCCGCCTACTTCCAGCTCACGTTCGCGATCGACCGCGTGAAGGCGCTCGCGCCGCAGCATCCCGAATGGGCGGACAAACAGCCGTTCAAGGCGGTGCTGGAGAGCGACGTCAAGGTGCTCGCCGAGTCGGGCGAGCATGGCGCGCTCGAAATCATGGCCGCCACTCATTCCGGAATGACGACCGAGGCGTTCAATAAAACCGTGGCCGAGTGGCTCGACAGCGCGCGTCACCCGCGGTTCAAGCAGCCGTACACGGCGCTCATCTATCATCCGATGCTCGAGTTGCTCGACTATCTGCGCGCCAATGGCTTCAAGACTTTCATCGTGTCGGGGGGCGGCGTCGAGTTCATGCGCGTCTTCGCCGAACGCATTTACGGCATCCCGCCGGAACAGGTCGTCGGCTCTTCGGGCGTCACCAAATTTCAGCTCGATACCGACGGCAAGCCGTCGCTGGTCAAGGAAGCGAAGGTCGAGTTCATCGACGACAAGGAAGGCAAGCCCGCCGGCATCAACCGCTTCATCGGCCGGCGTCCGCTGCTCGCTTTCGGCAACTCGGACGGCGACCTCGCGATGCTGCAATGGACCGCTGCCGGCGACGGACCGCGCTTCATGGGCATCGTTCACCACACCGACGCTGAGCGTGAGTGGGCTTACGACCGCAAATCGAACATCGGCAAGCTCGACAAGGCGCTCGACGAGGCCACCGCGAAAGGCTGGACCGTCGTCGACATGAAGGATGACTGGCTCACGGTCTTCGCTGCCCAGGAAGGCCGCGCGGTCAAGGAGTGATCTGCGGAGGCGATACGAGATTCACAAAGACAGGGAGAGACCCATGACGAACAAATCGAAGTCCGCCGGCAACGGCGCGCAGAAGCTGACCGAGTATCCGGCGGGGCAGGCATTCTCGGGCGTGATCGGACGCACGTTCGACGTGTCGAAGCCAGCGTGGCCCGCACCAAACCGGGCCAGGGACGGCGCGCCGAACGTGCTGTTCATCGTGCTTGACGACACCGGCTTCGGGCATCTCGGCTGCTACGGGAGCCCGATCAGCACGCCCAATCTCGACAAGCTGGCGGCGGACGGGTTGCGCTACACCAACATGCATACGACGGCACTCTGCTCGCCGTCGCGCTCCTGCATGATCACCGGACGCAATCACCATTCCAACGCTATGTCCGGCATCACGGAAATCTCGACCGGCTTTCCCGGATCGAACGGGATCATTCCGTTCGAGAACGGCTTCCTGTCGGAGATCCTGCTGCAGCACGGCTACAACACCTATGCGCTCGGCAAATGGCATCTGACGCCGACCGAGCAGACCTCGGCGGCGGGCCCCTACGACCGCTGGCCGCTCGGGCGCGGCTTCGAGCGCTATTACGGATTCCTCGGCGGCGACACGCACCAGTATTATCCGGAGCTCGTGCGCGACAACACGCAAATCGAGCCCGAGAAGACGCCGGAGGAAGGCTATCACCTGACGCCTGACCTGGTGGAGAAGGCGAAGGCGATGGTCGCCGACGCCAAGCAGGTCGCGCCGAACAAACCTTTCTTCATGTATTTTGCGACCGGCGCGCAGCACGCACCGCATCACGTTCCGAAAGAATGGGCCGACAAATACAAGGGAAAGTTTGACGACGGCTGGGACGCCTATCGCGAGAAGGTGTTCGCGAAGCAAAAGGAGTTCGGCATCGTTCCCGTGAGCGCGAAGCTGTCGCGTCACGATCCCGATGTGCAGGACTGGAGCAAGCTGCCCGCGAACGAGCGAAAACTTTACGCACGGATGATGGAAGTGTTCGCGGGCTTCCTCGAGCACACCGATCATTACATCGGCGAGCTGATCGCCTTCCTGAAGGAGATCGGCGAATACGAAAATACGCTGATTATGGTGATCTCGGACAACGGCGCGAGCGCCGAAGGCGGGCCGACCGGGTCGGTCAACGAGAACAAGTTCTTCAACAACGTGCCGGAAAATCTCGAGCAGAATCTCGCCGCTATCGACGACATCGGCGGCCCGAAATATTTCAACCACTACCCGTGGGGCTGGACGCATGCCGGCAACACGCCGTTCCGGCGCTGGAAGCGCGAGACCTATCGCGGCGGCGTGTCCGACCCGTTCATCGTCTGCTGGCCGAAAGGCATCAAGTCGAAGGGCGAGGTGCGCACGCAATACTGCCACGCCATCGACATGGTGCCGACCGTGCTCGACGCGCTCGGCATTGAGCCGCCGACGCAGATTCGCGGCGTGACGCAGTCTCCGATCGAGGGCTTCAGCCTCAAGTCGTCATTCGACGACGCCAAGGCCGACTCCCTGCACAAGACGCAATATTTCGAGATGTTCGGCCACCGCTCGCTCTATCACGACGGCTGGCGCGCGGTGT
>JAICQA010000348.1 GCA_025929595.1 Xanthobacteraceae bacterium | reverse complement strand
GGTGAGGGGTCGGTCAGGTCATCGGCAGGCACATAGACAGCCTGAATGGAGGTAATGGAGCCGGACTTGGTAGAGGTGATGCGTTCCTGCAGACGGCCCATTTCCTCCGCCAGTGTCGGCTGATAACCCACTGCGGAAGGCATACGGCCCAGCAGGGCTGACACTTCGGTACCCGCCAGGGTGTAGCGATAAATGTTGTCCACGAACAGAAGCACATCACGGCCTTCGTCGCGGAAATACTCCGCCATGGTCAAGCCGGTCAGCGCAACACGCAACCGGTTGCCGGGCGGCTCGTTCATCTGCCCATAAACCAGCGCGCATTTGGAGCCCGCGCCGCCGCCCTTCTTGTTCACGCCCGATACGATGACCTCGTGATAGAGGTCGTTGCCCTCGCGCGTGCGCTCGCCGACGCCGGCGAACACCGAGAAGCCGCCGTGGGCCTTCGCGACGTTGTTGATCAGTTCCTGAATGAGCACGGTCTTGCCGACGCCCGCGCCGCCGAACAGGCCGACCTTGCCGCCCTTGGCGTACGGCGCGAGCAGGTCGACGACCTTGATGCCCGTGATCAGAATTTCGCCTTCGGTCGACTGGTCGGTGTAGCTCGGCGCCGGCGCATGGATCGGGCGCATGCCCGCGGCCTTGATCGGGCCGGCTTCGTCCACCGGCTCGCCGATGACGTTCATGATGCGGCCGAGCGTGCCTTCACCGACCGGCACTGCGATCGGCTTGCCCGTGTCGGTCACGTCCTGACCGCGCACGAGGCCTTCCGTCGAGTCCATGGCGATCGTGCGCACGGTCGACTCGCCGAGATGCTGCGCGACTTCGAGCACGAGACGCTGGCCCTGGTTCTTCGTCTCCAGCGCGTTGAGGATTTCGGGCAGGTTCCCCTCGAACTGCACGTCAACGACGGCGCCGATGACCTGAGTGATATGTCCGTTCTGGTTGGTAGCCATTGCTTCCTCGTCTCGGGCTTAGCTCAAAGCGCTTCCGCGCCGGAGATGATCTCGATCAGTTCCTTGGTGATCATCGCCTGGCGGGTGCGGTTATACGTGATGGTCTGCTTCTTGATCATATCGCCGGCGTTGCGCGTGGCGTTGTCCATTGCGCTCATGCGCGCGCCCTGCTCGGACGCGGCGTTTTCGAGGAGCGCGCGGAAAATCTGCGTCGCGAGATTGCGCGGCAACAATTCCGCCAGAATGTCTTCCTCTTCCGGCTCGTATTCGTAAACCGCCCCGCCCGCGACTGTGTCCTTGCTCTCGAACACCGGCGGGACGATCTGCTGCGCGGTCGGGATCTGCGAGATCACCGACTTGAAGCGCGAATAGAACAGCGTGCAGACGTCGAACTCGCCGGCCTCGAAGCGCGCGACGACCTTCCGCGCCACTTCGCTCGCGTGCTCATAGGCGAAGGCCCGCAC
This sequence comes from Xanthobacteraceae bacterium, assembly GCA_025929595.1. Taxonomy (GTDB): domain Bacteria; phylum Pseudomonadota; class Alphaproteobacteria; order Rhizobiales; family Xanthobacteraceae; genus JAUSIF01. The sequence goes on along the minus strand of JAICQA010000348.1, from coordinate 1,612 downwards.
CGTCTTGAACTCGATCACTTCGAGAATCTGCTTCTCATATTGCCGCCGAAGCTGGTCGTAGCCCTTGCGGCCGACGCAGATGAACTTGACCGTCTTGCCCTCGCTCTGGAGGCGCGACGCGCGCTCGCGCGCGAGGCGCACGATCGACGAGTTGAATGCGCCGCATAAGCCACGTTCGGCGGTGCAGACGAGCAGAAGATGCACGTCGTCCTTGCCGGTGCCGACAAGCAATCGCGGCGACTCCGGCGATGGCGTGATGCTGGACGCGATATTGCCCAGCACGCGCTCCATGCGCCCGGCATAGGGGCGCGCGGCTTCCGCCGCCGTCTGCGCGCGGCGCAGCTTCGCCGCGGCGACCATCTGCATCGCCTTGGTGATCTTCTGCGTCGCCTTCACCGAGGCGATGCGATTGCGCAGCTCTTTAAGCGAAGCCATCGGCTCGTCGTCTCCGGCGTCAGGCCGCGAAGGTCTTGGCGAAGGCTTCCACCGCCGCCTTGAGCTTGCCCGCCGTCTCGTCGCTGAAGTCGCGCGAGGTGCGGATGGCCTCAAGAATGTCGGCGTGCTTCGAACGGATGTTCGAGAGCAGGCCGTCCTCGAACGCCTTCACCCGGTTGACCGGCAGCGTATCGAGATAGCCGTTGGTGCCGGCCCAGATGACGACCACCTGCTCTTCCATCTTGAGCGGCGAGAACTGCGCCTGCTTGAGCAACTCGGTGAGCCGCGAGCCGCGGTTGAGCAGGCGCTGCGTCGTGGCGTCGAGGTCGGAGCCGAACTGCGCGAAGGCCGCCATTTCGCGGTACTGTGCGAGTTCGCCCTTGATCTTGCCGGCGACCTTCTTCATCGCCTTGGTCTGCGCGGAAGAACCCACGCGCGACACCGAGAGACCAACGTTCACCGCCGGGCGGATGCCCTGATAGAACAGGTCGGTTTCGAGAAAGATCTGGCCGTCCGTAATCGAAATGACGTTGGTCGGAATGTAAGCCGACACGTCGTTCGCCTGCGTCTCAATGATGGGAAGCGCCGTCAGCGAGCCCGCGCCGTTGTCGTCGTTCATCTTCGCCGCGCGCTCAAGCAAGCGCGAGTGGAGATAGAACACGTCGCCGGGATAAGCCTCGCGCCCGGGCGGACGGCGGAGCAGCAACGACATCTGGCGGTACGCGACGGCCTGCTTCGACAAGTCGTCATAGATGATGACCGCGTGCATGCCGTTGTCGCGGAAATATTCGCCCATGGCGCAGCCGGAGAAGGGCGCCAGGAACTGCATCGGCGCCGGATCGGACGCGGTCGCGGCAATGATGATGGAATATTCGAGCGCGCCCTGCTCCTCTAACACCTTCACGAACTGCGCGACCGTCGAACGCTTCTGGCCGACGGCGACATAGACGCAATAGAGCTTGATCTTCTCGTCGCCCGAGGCGTTGAGCGGCTTCTGGTTCAGGATCGTGTCGAGCGCCACCGCCGTCTTGCCGGTCTGGCGGTCGCCGATGATCAGCTCGCGCTGGCCGCGGCCGATCGGACTCAGCGCGTCGATCGCCTTGAGGCCCGTCGCCATCGGCTCGTGCACGGACTTGCGCGGGATGATACCCGGCGCCTTCACGTCCACGCGGCTGCG